>CAZKSU010000297.1:0-1511 GCA_964555455.1 uncultured Carnobacteriaceae bacterium | reverse complement strand
TTGACGTGTAAGGAAAATCAACCTTATGCGGCATCACCTTCTGGCGGTAGTCCGTCAATTCCAGAAAATTATGATCCGCTAACAGATGTGTACACTGGTGTTGACTTGAATTTCTTTTCTCCAAATGAAGGAATTCATGGCTTTGCTGAGAAAGTGAAAAATAACGAAAACATTTTTGTTGTTGGTGGTCACGGAAGTCCGCAGGGTATGAGTAACGACAATATTCCAGGTGCTCCAAAAAGGCTAACGCCTGAAGCTCTAGCAACCGTAATTAAAAATCACCCTAAATATAAACAAGGTATGCCGGTCTATTTGCTTTCTTGTAACACAGGCAAAGGCGACAATAGTTTTGCGGAACAGTTATCCGCCCAAATGAAGACCGATGTAGTCGCGCCTGATGAGATCCTTTGGTATTATCCGGATGGGAATGTTCGTCCATATGCCAGAGGAGCCGATAATCCAGATTTACCCGATACGTCAAGGCCGGGAAATATTCGAAAATTTACACCAAAAAAATAGATAAATCGTGGTGGTCTGATGAAGAAAAATATTCTGCCGATTTGTTTTCTACTAGTTCTATCGGAGTCAGTTATGTCTGGTGGTAATCCATTTGATTTTGATGATTCAAGTGTTCCTAGTGGTACGCCCGTTTCTACTTCTTCAACTTACTATATCAGTGATGGGGAATTGCCGAAGATTGTTAGTTTGGCTGAAAATGGTAATGTAGAAGCTATGTTGAAGTTGCACAGGTTCTACGAAATGTCTGAGTTTAATGATGAAAAATCTTTTGAATGGTTGCTTAAGGCAGCAAAAGCTGGTGACTTAGAATCTCAATATGGCGTTGCTGTTTTGTATATGAACGCAAAAGATTTTGACTCTGCTAAAGCCTGGGTGACTAAAGCCAAGGAAAATGGACACGAGTATGCAGATTCACTAATTCAAACGATAGAAGATAGACAAAAATAGTTATGGTTGAAGGGCCAAAGGGGGGCGAGCCATTGAAAATCCACACACCTTTATTTAATTGGAAATTATCAGGATCGTTTTAGAGTTTTACTTGTGTCCCCATTTTCGGGTGAAATGTCCGTTCTTTAAAAGCTAAGTCCTCGTTATATATTGCTTAAAAGGATACTCTTGTGCTTCATTGTTGATACCTCAATGTTGTCGGAATCAGCTCTTCTCTCGTAAAAAATGGACGCAACGGTGGATATAGCCGTTATATTTACTACTCGGTCGGACGCTTAATGGAAACCTACAGTAGCCACCAAAACATCGTTTCCAATGAAATCCCTTTGGCAACCTGCTCAGCCAACAAAAAAGCGACACCGGCAAAACCACGCGCGGAAATCGCCTGCACATGCAAGGCGACCGTAAATTCGAATACGATGCGCGCGGCAATTTAATCCGCGAAGCACGCGGTAAAGGCGGCAAGCTCGAAACGATTTTTGAATACAAATTCAATAACCAATTAGTGAAAGTGGTTAAAGAAGGTCAGACCACCGAATACACCT
>CAZKSU010000296.1:0-1521 GCA_964555455.1 uncultured Carnobacteriaceae bacterium | reverse complement strand
CGCGATGCATTACAAAATCAAACAACAATTTATGATGTTAATGATCAATATGCAGGAAGCTTAATAGGGCAAAAAGGAACTTATGTAACTTTAGATGAAATTTCAGAACCTATGCTTACGGCTCTAGTTACCACAGAAGACCAACGGTTTTATGAGCATAATGGTTTTGATACAGTTGGTATTGGACGTGCTTTTGTACGTCTGCTAATTAATCGTGACACTTCAGGTGGCGGTGGTTCCACCATCACTCAACAACTGGCAAAAAATGCTTTTCTAACTTTAGATCAAACCTTCCAAAGAAAGTTTAAAGAATTGTTTTTAGCGTTAGAAATAGAAAAAGTATATGAGAAAGACCAAATACTAGAAATGTATCTTAATAATGCTTATTTTGGAAACGGGGTTTGGGGAATTGAAGATGCATCATTAAAGTACTTCGGCCATTCTGCTATTTCTTTAGATTGGAATGAAAGTATTGTTTTAACGGGTATGCTAAAAGGTCCTTCTCTGTTTAATCCGATTGATGATTATCAAGCTGCTATTGATCGGCGCAATGTAATCGTTGATGTATTGGCTGAAGAAGGAGACATCTCTTACAATATGGCTGCTGAAATAAAGCAATCTGAAATATATTTAAATGATGCTTTTTATGTTGATGAATCCGGCCATGAGTATCCCTCTTATTTTGATGCAGTTATAAATGAAGCAGTAGCTGTTGCAGGAATACCTGAAGATGATTTAATGTCAAAAGGTTATACAATTTATACCAATTTAGACCAATCAGCACAACAGTTATTAGATGTTTCTTACGCAAACAATTCCTGGTTATTTAATGACTCTTCGGCCGATGACCCCTTAGTACAATCAGCCTCCGCTGTTATAAACCCTGAAACTGGAGGCGTCATGGCAGTATATGGTGGACGTGGAGAATATCATTACCGAGGTTTCAACCGAGCTACGGATATGTACAGGGCACCTGGTTCTATTATAAAACCCCTGGCTGTTTATGTTCCAGCCTTAGAAGCAGGATATAACATTCATTCAATGGTACCTGATATTGTTCAAGCTTATGGACCCAATGACTATATGCCAGAAAATTATAATCACTACACTGAACCTTCTGGAGAGGTAGCCTTATATTATGCATTAGCTCAAAGTAAAAATACTTCTGCAGTTTATCTGATGGATGAATTAGGAGTGAATACTGCCATAGATAAGTTAAAGCAATTTGGGATTTCCGTTCCTACACAAGACCGCCAATTGACTTTAGCGCTGGGAGCTTTTTCTACGGGTGTTTCTCCCGTTCAAATGGCCAATGCATACTCAGCATTTGCTAATAATGGCATTCGAAATAATTCAGCTTTTATTCACAGCTTTTATTTCCGGGACGAAAGAAAGTATTTCACACTCAAAGTTGGTCAAAGAAGAATGTTATCCTTCGCAATCAAGTTGATGCGGATCCTCCTGAATCTAGAAATTCGGAGTGAGCTGATTCGATTTATAGAATTCCTCTATATGCTGAAC
>CAZKSU010000295.1:0-1547 GCA_964555455.1 uncultured Carnobacteriaceae bacterium | reverse complement strand
GAAAGATTTAGGTCATCTTTCCAGAGATAATTATCTGTCTGCCGTTGCACTGCAACAGCCTCTCTCCTGCATTGAATTCTGCGGAGAAAGTGCCCCTACCTTAGTTTGGGTTGCTCACTCATGGGGTTTACCCGTTCCACCAATATTGTTTCCAATATTGCTTCGTCACTGTGGCACTTTCAAGCCTACTAGAGCTTAGCAAAGCCTTAGCTCATTTAGCTGCCGTTTCCTCAAAAAGAGGACCGTACCTTATTGTTTCAGTACGCATGAACACTACAGGCTTCTCAGCCTGTGTGAGCATGGACTTTACCTCACGCTCATTAAAATGAGCGCGCAATTATCCATAAATTACACAGTTTTTTTATGCTTCTTCGTTACCTTCTGCATCTAATTTTGAACCGAAAACATGCCGTTCTAAATTAGAAAGTCTTTTTAAAATATCGAAGTTTGTAACAGTTGCTTGATTTGAATTCTGACTTTGTGCACGTAAATCAGATTGTTTGGAAGTTTCGTCTAATTGCTCAATTAAACGATCATTATCTGCTCTTAATTCTTCAATTTCATCTTGAAAAGATTTATAATCTTGGATAATAACATCTAAAAACTGATCGACTTCCTCAGGATCATACCCACGGAGTTTCGTTTTAAAATCTTTATCAACAATCTCTCTTTGAGTTAATGCTCTCACTAGTGTTCACCTCATTAGTCAATTGGTCATTCACGTAAGTTATAATACCATATTTAGAGGAATTATTAAAGAAAAATTTTATTTAAAGGCCAGGAGAATCGGAATCCGGCTGATTTTCTAGAAACTCTTGATTAAAGGTCATGTATTCATGGATAAAAAATTCAATTTCTTCAAAGCTCGCTAGATTTAAATCGTATGGCTGATTTTCCTGGTATTTTTCAATCAAATTGTAAATATATTTCGGACTTCCGTCTGCCGCTGCTTCATTAATCGTATCGTATACAAGGAAAGCGCCGTCTGTATTCCGTATACTGAAAATTTGATTGCCGTTTAATTGCTTTGGCGATTCGTAGCCTTTATTGGATGTGTAATTTACATAGTCCGCCTCCTGCATGACTCTATCTAAAAGTCCCTTGTTTGCTTCATTCCATTTTTCGCCATAAGCCGTGTATGGAAGCAACACTGCTAGGCGGATTTCTGGATAGTCTTCCTTCAGTTCATTCACTAATTCCCCCGTCCATAACTCAATCCCTAACTGGCCATTGATGATGAACCATTCCACACCTTCTTCGTGATAACGGATCAGACGGTCTTTCAGAAATTCTTTTAGATAAAACAGTTTTTCATCCTTCGGGTCGAATATATTCAATTCAAATGAACGGTAGCCGCTAACATAGATACTTTTCAAATTCCCACCTCTTACTTTTACGAACATCTATTTGTCTGGTATTATAGTAACATACAAAAAGGAGGCTGTGTCCATTGAAAATACACTATCCAAATGGTCAACCCTTTCATTACAACAAAAAGGACACCAAACATAAACAAACCGCTTCTGCTCCGCAGTATGGCAATCGAG
>CAZKSU010000294.1:0-1552 GCA_964555455.1 uncultured Carnobacteriaceae bacterium | reverse complement strand
ACGTTTGTATACGCATTAGCCAGCCAATTCAAAATTTTCACATTTGACATTTTCATTAAAACAACAAATAATCCAATTAAACTACCAATAATAACAGTCGTCAGTGATAGGACAATCGTTACCCACGTTCCTTCTAGAAAGGTGGGTATCCATTCGACGATTCGACTAAAATCAATATTTACACTGCTCATTCTATTTTCTCCCCTTCAAATAACGCTTTCTACTTTCTGAATAAAACAAAAAAGTCTCGCCCCATATCTTCTATAGATATAGAGGCGAGACTTTTCCCACGGTACCACTCTAATGAATCTCCACGCAACACCGTGTTTTTTAAACGGTTCCTGTTGTTTTTAATTCACTCTTATTTTAACCGCCAGATAGCGGAGTTAGCATCCAATTGGCTAACTAGTCTCCTAAGTGCGGTTCAATTCTAATCCATCAATGGGCTTCCACTCTGTCCCATCTCGCTGTGATGTCCTTACAATCTACTCTCTTAGTCATCGACTTGATATTTAGCTGTCATTTAACTTGAGTAATACTCTATCACGCGCTTTGAAATCTGTCAACTGTTTTTTAATCTCCTCTTAATTGAAAGAAGATTCTCTTATGTTCTCCTTCAGAATTCTGTCAGATTTTTTTGAACAATCCGCGCCATAGTGATATTATAGACAAGATAATAGGAAACGAGTGAAGCAGATGACAGAAGCAATCATCGAATTAAAAAACATTGTTTACCGGTACACAGAAGACCAAGATCTCTTAGTTCTAGATGATGTCAGTCTAGCGATTGAAAAAGGCGAATGGGTCACCCTTATCGGTCCCAACGGTTCAGGCAAATCGACTTTGACGAAAGTAATCAATGGCCTGATTCGCCCAAACAGCGGCCAAGTCTGGATTCAAGGCACTGAAATGACCGAAGCGAATTTAGGGAGCTTGCGCCGTAAAATTGGTATGGTCTTTCAAAATCCCGAAAATCAATTTGTAGGGGCAACGGTCGAAGACGATGTGGCCTTTGGTTTAGAAAACCTGGGGATGCCTCGTGAAGAAATGGCGATCCGCATCAAAGCAGCTTTGAAACGAGTCGGCATGTGGGAGCTGGCTGACCGGGAACCGGCCCTTTTATCCGGGGGTCAAAAACAACGGGTGGCCATCGCCGGAGTGATTGCAACGCGCCCTGATATCCTGATTTTAGATGAATCGACAAGTATGTTGGATCCTGCAGGACGCCAGGAAGTGTTTGAAACGATTAAAGAATTGAAACGTCAGGACAATTTAACGGTTCTTTCAATTACTCACGATATCCGCGAAGCTTTGGAAAGCAGCCGGATTTTCATCATGAACCAAGGGAAGATTGTGGATACCGGCACACCCGAAGAGATTTTTTCTTACGGAGAGCAGCTGCTGAATTTAGGCTTGGAATTGCCTTTTTCCGAGCGACTAAAAGCTTCTTTAAGAAAAGCAGGCTTTTCAATGCCGGATGACTATATGACAAATGAAAGAATGATGGAGTGGCTATGGACATATTATTCCAAAATGTAAGTCATACTTACCA
>CAZKSU010000293.1:0-1560 GCA_964555455.1 uncultured Carnobacteriaceae bacterium | reverse complement strand
GTCCATAACTGCCAAACTGGGCATGGTTACCACCTTCAATAATTGCTTCTACAGCATCATCAGGTAGGAGAAGTCGATTTTCTTCTACTTGCGCAGAGTCAAGCACTTCATCTTCACTGGCTAAAATTGATAAGACGGGCAGGTCCGTTTGAGACAAATCGGCCGTTGAATAAGCAGCTAAAAGAATTAATCCGGCTAAACTATTTAAATTACCCTCAGCAAAAATAGCCGCCATGGAACCCCCTAAAGAATGGCCCATGATATACCAATTGGTAATGTCGGGATTGTCGGTGATGATATCTTCCGCTGCATTGATATCCAGCACCGCTAACCCAAAGGGCATATCAGCTAAGAATACAGCATACCCTTCTTCAGCAAAAGCCTGCATTATAGGAGCATAGGCTTCTTCTTCTACTTTTCCTCCCGGATAAAAGATGATTCCTGTATGCGTTTCTTCCTCGTTTTGAGGTAAAAACTGAATCGGATTTCCTTCAATCACTTCCACTTGTTCAGTCGTGGTGAGTGCGATTAAAGCACGGTCTGCCGCATCATAATCATCATTAACATACCAAGTAAAAAAGGCAGCAAGGATAACTAATAACAGACCCAAACCACCTAATGTTTTTCTTCTATATTTTTTCATAAAATGGCTACTTTCTTTTATTTAGTTATTAACAGAAACTAAAGTTTCTATTTAAAATATCATTATTTGATTATATCAAACAGGGTTGGAATTCACCTTCATTAACATCAGTTTCACCAATTTATCTTTTAATAAATGAATCCTTTGTTTACCATTGCTTGACCCTTTGAATAAATTAAATTACTATAGACATAATATAAACAAAGGAATGATTAATAGACATGTACAACTAACCTCTGAGTAGCTGAACTTAACCTTAATGCTGATTTAAGGGATAAGTCTGCCTATTTAGGGGAGGTACATGTCTTTTTGTGTACCTTTGTTTAGCTGCTCACCTTATTGTTAAGACTCTTTAGCAAACAAGAAAGGTGATTATATGCTTCAAGTGCACAATTTAAATATTTATCATACTCACAACCATCATCAACTGGTCGAAGATGCTCAATTCACTATTAATCCAGGCGATAAAACAGCCCTGGTCGGCTCAGAAGGAACCGGTAAAAGTTCTCTGCTTCAGTGGCTGTATAATCCAAGGAATCTACCAGATTATATAACGATTGAAGGAAACATTATCAATCAGTTTACGCAGATGGCTTACTTACCTCAAAAAGTTTCTCTAGAAACCCTCAACTTAAGCTTAGAAGACTTTCTTTATAAAGCAGATGACCTCAGCCAGATAGACTTCAACTTGTTTTTTCAATATTGCGGCGCTTTGAATTTCGACTATAACAGTCTAGAATTAAGCCGGTCGCTTGCTAGTTTATCAGGAGGACAGCGGATAAAACTGCAATTAATTAAATTATTGAGTAAAGACCCCGACCTACTGCTTTTAGATGAACCTTCTAACGACTTAGATCTGGACACGGTTGACTGGTTGATTCGCTTCATTCGAGAGTCTCCTAAAACCATTCTCTATG
>CAZKSU010000292.1:0-1580 GCA_964555455.1 uncultured Carnobacteriaceae bacterium | reverse complement strand
TGATAATTCTTGATACTTTTAAAAATTTATCTAATCGCATTATTTACCTTCCTTACTCTTTTTGAGTTTCTTCTCCAGCTAACGTTTCCTTTAAAACAGCTTCTTTATTTTGATAGGCTTCCACCACTACCATACATTGTTTGATGAATTGCTTCAATACACTTAAAATTTCATAACTTTCTTTACCTTGAACCAATAGTTTGACAACTAGATTGTCCTTAGATTTACGAATAGTCTCTTTTGCTTTAACATCTTGTAAAGCTTCGAAAATTTTAGGCCCATACAATAACTCGCTGGCCCCTTCATTAAAAGTAATCACTAAATGCTGGTGTTGATGCTTGATAGTAGTTACTCCGGCTTCGGCAGCAAAATTTCTCACCAAAGCAATATCAATTAAGTCTGCTACCTCATCAGTATATTCTCCGTACCGATCAATGAGTTGATCTTGAACATCGCGGTAAGCATCTTCTGAATTGATTTGATGTATTGCTTTATAAGCTGCAATCTTTTGCCTCTCATCCTGGATATAAGAACTTGGGATATAAGCATCAATCGCTAGGTCTAATTCTACATCAGCTTGGTATAGTTGGTTACTTTCAGTAGTTAAACCACGTTTTTTATTGACTGCTTCTTCTAACATTTGTGAGTACATATCAAAACCGACTGAATCAATAAACCCAGATTGTTGAGAACCTAATAAGTTTCCTGCACCACGAATGGTTAAATCCCGCATCGCAATTTTAAAGCCTGACCCTAATTCAGTAAACTCTCTTACAGCATTCAAACGTTTTTCACTTACTTCTGAAAGCTGCTTCATTGGTTCATACATAAGGTAGGCGTATGCAATTCGGTTTGTTCTTCCTACACGCCCCCTTAACTGATAAAGAGTTGCGAGGCCCATACGGTCTGCTTGCTCAATAAATAGAGTGTTAGCATTTGGTATATCTACTCCGGTTTCAATAATTGTGGTCGTCACTAAAACATCATAATTCCCTTGAACAAATTCATAAAGTACATTTTCTAATTCAATTTCACTCATCTGTCCATGAGCGACAGCCACTCTCGCTTCAGGAACCAATTGAGAAAGTTCTTCTGCCCGTCGGTAAATAGTAGAGACACGGTTATATAAATAAAAAGTTTGTCCTCCTCGATCCATTTCTCGTTCTATAGCGGTTTTTATTGCTCCTTCATTTCTCTCCATTACATAAGTTTGAACGGGATACCGATTGGTTGGGGGCGTTTCTATCACAGATAAGTCCCGCACCCCAATCATTGACATATGGAGAGTTCGGGGTATAGGTGTAGCAGTCAGAGTTAAAACATCTACATCTTCTCTTAATTGCTTTAACCGCTCTTTATGCTTCACTCCAAAGCGCTGTTCCTCGTCCACAATTAATAATCCCAAGTCTAGAAACTCTATATCTTTAGATAATATTCGATGAGTTCCTACTACTATTTGAACTGCCCCTGTTTTTAAGTCTGATATTGTTTTCTTCTGTTCAGTTTGTGAGACAAAACGACTGAGCATTCTAACTTCAAATGGATACTCACTAAAACGCTCTAAAAGGGTATGATAATGC
>CAZKSU010000291.1:0-1580 GCA_964555455.1 uncultured Carnobacteriaceae bacterium | reverse complement strand
CCGAGCTTCTTACTTATGGCACATCTTGGGATAGCGACCAATACCAAGCAGTGATGGAAGGCGAAACTTACCAGGAACAAGCTCAGGGATTACAGGAGTCCGGTTATGCGACCGATCCAGCTTATGGGGATAAAATAATCAATATGATTGAAGAATGGGGTCTCTACCAATATGACCAGCCATTTTAAGAAAAAGATTAATGATTATAAAAGCAAACTAATTTAAGCATTTATTCTCTAAAAAATTAAGGTATGATACGAGAAGACAGTAATTATATTGAATCAAGAGAAATTATTAAGAGGTGAAATTTATGCCCGAAAGGCATTATCCAGGGGAAACAATTGGTATCATCGGCACGACAGTGTCTTCTGCTATGTTGGCGCAAGCTGCCGGTAAATTAGGCTATCGGGTAGGAAGTCTGGTAAATGACCAGTATAATCCGATACGCCAATTCGCTAATTGGCAGACGGTAACGGATATATATACGGATGAAGTATTAATTGAATTTGCTCAGCGGGTTGATATAGTCCATGTGGAGGTGGGTATATTAACTAATCGAGACTTTCAATTATTATCTGAACATACAGATCTTACTTTGTCTGAGGATTTAATGGCCATAACAACCGACCGCTTAATTGAAAAAGTTTATTTAGATTCGGCTAAAGCATTAGTCCCGCCTTTTTCAATGGTGACTAATTTGGAAGATATTAAGGAAGCGATAGAATACATAGGGTTTCCTTGTGTATTGAAATCTACCCAGCGACATCTTCCCGGAGCCAAGGAACATGTGATGCTTTACAGCGATGAAGACTATGTAAGAGCAGCAGAAAAGGTTGAGTTTAACTCTTGTATTTTGGAATCTTGGATTCCAGTTGAAAAAAAAGTAACTTTAACAGTAGTTCGCAATGAGCGTTCGGAGATGCTCATTTATCCAGCTTTTGAAATGATTGATAAAGGTGAAATTATTGGAACTCAGGTAACGTATCCTGCACGAATTCCTGATTATGTTGAGCAGGAAATTAATCGTTTAGGACAGTTGATTGCTGAATCTTTAAATTTAATTGGCTCCTTAACTTTAGAATTTTTAGTGACTTCAGCAGGTGTCATCTATGTCAATCAAGCAACGATCGGCCTGATGGATGCGGCTATCTTTACCTTAGGTGCGATGTCGACTTCTCACTTTGAAGCGACCATGAGGGCGACAGTCGGTTTACCACTGCCTCATCTAACACCTCGGGCGGAAGCTGCTATAGCTTTGCCGTTGGAGCAGCTTAATTATGAGAATGTGATGATTCAATACATGACCCGTACCGACTGGGGCTTTGCTTTTTTCAATATCCCCAGTCCGATAGGTGTTCATGTAGAAGGACAAGTGATTGTGACGGGAGATTCCCTGGCTGCTTGTGATCGTCAAATAGAAATCACAGAGCTATACCGGAGAAGCTAGAAGCTGAGTTAAACAGCGTTTAAAGAAAAAGAGTGTCAGTCCAGTCAGTTAACGGACACTCTATATAACAGATATTAGAAAACAAGCTAAATTGCAATATAAGTTTGGCTTGTTTTTTGTTATAATAATTGAG
>CAZKSU010000290.1:0-1589 GCA_964555455.1 uncultured Carnobacteriaceae bacterium | reverse complement strand
GATAAAACAAAAGAAGTTAGAAAATATGAGTCTTATTTAGATAGCGGAAGAGAAAAATTCTTGAAGCAAGTAGAAAAAAGTTATCAAGAGTTTAAAGAGACGAAAACCTATAAATTCCCAACGTGGCAATATGGGGAGCCTAAAGGGAAACTGATCAAATTGGAAGTTGAAGATAGTCCTACTTTCGGTGACACGTCTTATATTGAAATGGATTCAGGCCGCACGGCTTTTCTAGTCATTGATATGCAGACCGATTTCGCCGGAGAAAATGGTTATGTGGATGTTATGGGGTATGATTTGGGACTGACTCAAGCACCGATTCAACCGATTAAAAATGTGTTGGATACCATCCGCGGTACAGATATCGATATTGTCTATACACGTGAAGGCCATGAACCCGATTTGTCTGATGCGCCATTTAATAAAGTCCTTCGTTCGAAGATTATTGGTGAAGGAGTGGGAATCGGAGAAACTCCTGAGGGCGGTATGGGAAGACTGTTGACCCGTGGGAACCCGAACTGGGATGTTATTGATGAATTGTATCCTCAAGATGGAGATTATGTCATTGATAAAGTCGGTAAAGGTGCATTTTCTACAAGTAATATCCATGTCGTCTTAAAGAATCTGGGTGTTACTCACTTGGTGGTTACGGGGATTACAACCGACGTATGTGTGCATACGATTATGCGTGAAGCCAACGATTATGGCTACTGGTGTACGGTGTTAAAAGACGGTGTTGGAGCGACGGATTATGACAACCACTTGGCTGCCATTAAGTCAATTAAAATGCAGGGTGGAGTTTTTGGTAACGTGAGTGATTCCGAAAAATTCATCAAAGCAGTGAAAGAAGCCGGGCTTTAAGCATTGGAATAAGCAAGGGATTAAACATATGGGATTCTTTCCATATGTTTAATCTTTCTCTATGTGTTTACTATAGAAACCACGCAAATTGAGGTGAGATGGATAATGGGTGCTGGAGAGACATTTACTCTTTTAGATGGTTTGATGTTTTCAATTGTCAGTATGCTGCTGATTTTCGTTATTTTAGGCGTCATTGCTTTGCTGCTGGAAGGCTTTAAGTGGTTATCCCGTGAAGAAGAGGTTGAGCCAGCAGAAAGCGGAGGCCCTGCAGAGCGTAATTTTTTGAAGGAAGATGAAAATGAGCTATTAGCGGTGATTACGGCCGCTATAGCAACCTATGAGAATGAGCAAGAAGTGGATATAGACGAAAAATTGGCTCGGCTTGCGCATGAGATTCGGGCTAAACAAGTAAAACCCATTGATTTATTAGAGGTCAAACGAATTCAGAAAATAGAGGAATAGGTGCATGAATGGAGGAGTCGCAATGAAAAAATATGAAATAGAAATTAACGGTAAAGTGCATCGGGTAACAGTGAAAGAGTTAGCAGATGACGCCGAGATGCTGAGTGAGGCAAGTAAAGAACAGACGAAAGAAGAAGCCACTGAAGGTCGCACAGAAACGGAAAGATCTACACCATTAGAGACTACAAGCAAGGGTGCAAAAATTACAGCGCCAATGGCAGGAACGATTCACAGCGTCAAAGTGTCACCCGGCCAAACCGTTACAC
>CAZKSU010000289.1:0-1604 GCA_964555455.1 uncultured Carnobacteriaceae bacterium | reverse complement strand
CCATGTCATAGGTTTCATTTATTCTCTGTTTGCTTACAAGGGTTTTTTATTGGGGGTGCCTGCCTGTCTTGGATACTTATTGGGAGTGTCTTTCGTTTTATCAATTAAGAGGATACTTCGTTCTCCCGCATCTTCCGGCAGCTCAAAGGTTTCTACTTTTCTTGTTTTACCGCCTAGTGTTTTGATGGCTTTTTTAGAAGCATTGAGTTCTTCAGAAGCTTTGGCTCCCTTCATAGCCGCAAACGTGCCGCCTCTTTTAGTGATGGGCAGACAAAATTCAGCGAGTACACTTAAACGAGCCACTGCCCGTGCAGTTACTACATCAAACCGCTGACGGTTCTTTTTCTCTTGGCCAAAGTCTTCTGCCCGTGCGTGCACAAGCTCGACTTCTTCTAAGCCTAATTCATCAACAAGCAGTTCTAAAAAATTGATTCTCTTTTTCAGGGAATCGACAATCGTAATTTGTAAATGAGGGAATAAAATCTTCAATGGAATACTCGGAAAGCCTGCACCCGATCCTACATCACAAAGCGTTTTATGCTGTCCTTTCTCAAAAGAGACAAATTTTGCAAGTGTGACAGAGTCGTAAAAATGCTTTAAATACACTTCCTCTTCTTCCGTGATGGCTGTTAAATTTACTTTTTCATTCCATTCTTGAAGAAGGACAAGGTACTGGTGAAACTGCTCCATTTGGTGATCGGTTACTGTAAAACCTTCTTCAGTTAATTGCTGCTTAAAAAGCTCTGGATTCATAAATCAATTCTCCTCGTGACTTGTATTGTGAAACACCGATAATGTTTCACAGTATGAGTATAACTTTACTAGAAACACCTTGGAATTTCAACGTTTTCTAATCTTTTCTTTCCTTTTCTTTTTGAAATATTGCTTTCAAAAAAATAACCTGTAAACGGCTTTAAACCGCTTACGTATTTGAACGTTTCTTGCAAGTTTGCTATTATACAGGAATGTTCAAAATTTATAGGAATAGGATGAAAAAAATGGAACAATTTTTTCAGATGCTTGATCTACAACTCACTTTTCTGCTGAATTTACTCATTGGCGTCTTTGCTTACCGAACAAAAATGATTACCGATGAAAACAGAAGTCATTTCATCAGTATTATTCTAAACATCTTACTGCCTGCATTGGTCTTTCATTCCTTTAAACACTTGACGCCCGATTTACTTATCTCTGGCTTGTGGGTGTTTATTGCTTCCGCTTGTGTCTATATAGGAGCGTACATTGTAGGGGCACTTGCTTTTAGAGATCTCGATGAAAAGAAGCAGCGGATCATGCATTATGCCACTTTAGTCAACAACGTCGGCTTAGCTGGACAGCCTTTAGCCGCTTCGATGTATGGTGATATAGGAACGATTTTTGCTTCGATTTACCTTGTTCCTCACCGCATTTTTATGTGGACCGTCGGCATCTCTATTCTATCTGATCGTTCCTCCGGCGGCTCGGTTTTCTATAAACTGCTTCGAAACCCTTCGATTATTGCCTTAGTTCTGGGCATCGTCCGCGGCCTATTCCAAATACCCATCCCTTCCTTCATTGACCGCTCAATCGGACAACTCGCAGCAACCGTCTCTCCTATCGCAGCA
>CAZKSU010000288.1:0-1626 GCA_964555455.1 uncultured Carnobacteriaceae bacterium | reverse complement strand
CAGCAAATCCGTTATTTTGTGCTAACATAGCTCCTGCCAGACCAATAAGTCCGTTAGAAATCATATAGCCTACAGTTGTCATTCGACGAGTGTTAATCCCATTGGCCAAGCTCATTTCTTTATTATCCCCTGTGGCTCGAAAAGCTAACCCAATCTCAGTTTTTAAGAAAGCAACTAATAATAGGATGATGACGGCTAATATAACAAGTGCAACAATGGCAGCACTTATATTTTTACTTAAGCCTAAAGCTTCTTCCACTGGAGTAAAGATAGTGTTTTGCCCTAATAATGCAATATTGGGTCGGCCATCCATTACCCGTAAATTGATTGAATACAAACCCGTTTGAAGCAAAATTCCCGTTAAAATCGGTGGAATATTTAGTTTTGTATTAATCAAACCGGCTCCAAGACCTGCAACCGCTCCCCCGACAAAAGCTGCGAAGGTCCCAATATAAGGTAAATAAGGAGCTACTTGATCGCTTACATCTTGTTGGGTAATAACCATTGCACATATAGCTGCCCCCAGAGGGAAAACTCCTTCTGCAGATAAATCAGCTATACTCAATAAACGGAAAGTAATAAATATTCCAATAGCCATTACTGCCCATAGGGTACCTTGACTAAAACTTGAACCAATGACATCTAACATTTTTTATCCTCTTTTCCAACTAAAGCTCTTACTGTAAAGTATCAGGATCTATGCCTAATGCTTCGGCAAAGTCTTCATTAACTATAACTTCAAAATTTTCTCCTAATTCGATGGGCATTTCACTTACAGAAAGGTCATCATCCAACATGCGAATGACCATTTCAGCTGTTTGACTCCCATAATCCTTGTAGGAATTTGAAATAGTCATCAAGCCATTTTGGAGTACAACTGAATCTGAAGAACCAATCGTAGGTACCCCCGCATTTTTGGCAATGTCACCTACTAAGGTAATAGCTGAATCAATTGTATTATCAGTGACCATAAACATTGCATCCACAGTTTCAATCTGTGTCCCTAAAATCTGGGCAATATCATTTGTGGAAGTAACGGTTTGCACATCTACCGTCAAACCTGCTGCTTCTAATAATTCAGTTGCTTGATCAGCTTGAACTTTAGAGTTCACTTCACTGGAATTATAAATGATTCCAACTGTTTCTGCATCTGGAAAATTATTGGTTAATAATTCTACTTGTCTATCTAAGGGTTGCATATCACTTGTACCTGTTACATTTTTACCAGGCTCTTCCAAACTTTCTGCCAAACCTGCTTCAACTGGATCCGTTACAGCCGCAATAAAAATTGGTTTCTCACTTTCGACAGTTGCTAAAGCTTGAGCTGCAGGAGTAGCAATGGCAAATAATATATCATTATCGCGGGCAATTTTTTCCGAGATAGATTGTAAGCTCGCCTGGTCTCCGTTAGCATTTTGAATATCCCATTCAATTTGATCTGCATAATCTGATTCATTTAAAGTTTCGGTAAATCCTTCTAATACTGCATCTAAAGCATCATGTTCAACATATTGTAACACACCAATTTTGATCATTTCTTCTTGGGCTTGAGCTTGAATTGAAGTATAAGACAGGGGTAAAATACCTAAAGCGATCGTAAAAAGGGCGATTAAAAAAAGTTTAAAT
>CAZKSU010000287.1:0-1634 GCA_964555455.1 uncultured Carnobacteriaceae bacterium | reverse complement strand
TTCAGAAGAAGATATTGGAACACTGCACCGCCAAAAAGCGGATGAATCTTATTTAATCGGGGAGGGCAAGAGTCCTACTCAAGCTTACTTGGATATTGAAGGAATCCTTACACTCGCGAAAGAAAAAAATGTTGACGCGATTCACCCTGGATACGGGTTTTTAAGTGAGAATGAAGAATTTGCCCGACGCTGTGCCGAAGAAGGCATTATTTTTATTGGCCCTGAAGAAAAGCATTTAGACATGTTCGGCAACAAAACCCGGGCTCGCGAAACAGCGATCGAAGCTGGTCTGCAGGTGATTCCAGGAACGGACGGGAAAATTTCATCGGTTGAAGACGTTTATGCTTTTGGAAAAGAGCATGGCTATCCCATTATTGTTAAAGCCGTCAGCGGCGGAGGCGGTAAGGGCATGCGCATTGTTCATTCTGAAAGTGACGTTCAGGATGCTTATGACCGTACAAAATCTGAAGCGATTAACTCGTTTGGCAATGATGCGCTTTATGTTGAAAAATATATTGATCACCCCAAACATATAGAAGTTCAGATTATCGGTGACCAGCATGGGAATGTGGTGCACCTTTATGAACGGGACTGTTCGGTTCAAAGACGCCACCAGAAAGTGGTCGAAGTCGCACCTGCATATGGACTTGACGAAGAGATGCGGGCCGAATTGTGTGAAGCAGCTTTACAATTAATGAATTACGCGGAATACGTGAATGCTGGGACAGTAGAGTTTCTTGTTTCCGGCGACGAATTTTACTTTATTGAAGTGAATCCGCGCGTTCAAGTGGAACATACGGTTACAGAGAAAGTCACCGGGATTGACATCGTTAAAACGCAGATTCTGATTGCGGATGGTGAAAACTTATTTGGTCCGACTGTTGGCATACCGGCGCAAGAAGATATCGAAGTGAAGGGCTACGCGTTTCAATGTCGTATAACGACTGAAGACCCCCTCAATGATTTTGCGCCAGATACTGGGAAAATCAGCGGCTATCAGTCACCGGGTGGTCCAGGCATTCGATTAGACGCTGGGAATGCGTTCCGCGGAGCGGTTGTATCCCCGCATTATGATTCTTTACTTGTAAAAATTACAACCAACGGCATGACCATTGACGAAACGATTTCTAAAATGAAACGAGCCCTCAATGAGACACAAGTGGTTGGAGTTAAGACAAATATCAGCTTTTTAAAAAATATTATCGAACATCCGAAGTTTCGTGCTGGGGATTACGATACAACCTTTATTCAAGACTATCCCGAGTTATTTGACTTTGTTCCACCGCGCGACCGCGGACAAAAAATATTGAAATATATAGCGGATGTCACGGTCAATGGTTTCCCGGGAGTTGAAGCACAAGATAAACCCCGCTTTGAACCGAGAATTGTCCCGCAAGTTTCGCAGCTGAAAACAGCGGAGCCGAAGAAGACATTTAAGCATATTCTAGATAAGGAAGGTCCTGAAGCGGTTGCTCAGGCAATACTAGACACGCCAAATGCGCTGCTGACGGATACAACTCTGCGAGATGCGCATCAGTCCTTGCTCACAACTCGCCTAAGAACAAATGATATGACGCGCATTGCGCCTTATATGAATGAGACAATGAAAGATTACTTTTCTCTTGAAATGTGGG
>CAZKSU010000286.1:0-1676 GCA_964555455.1 uncultured Carnobacteriaceae bacterium | reverse complement strand
TTTTGGTCTCTTTTATGGGCTGAATGGCTTACTTCATGGTTTTGGCTCATTCAGTTTGCCCATTGGTCTCCCAAATGAAACGATCGGCTGGTTTCTCCTTCGGACAATCCCTTATATCCTCTTACTCTTTCTTTTATTCACGCGTTTAAACACCTTACTGAGCTTGTGGACCAAGCATTCGGTTGTGACCATGGCGATTTTGATCTTTATTATTTTCTTTTCAACGATCTATATGGATGCGTCTACCGGAGGAATCTTGCCGTTCGATATGGGTTTGCTGCCGACAACGTATATTGATTTTGGAGCAGTCATTACCTCTGGTGCATCTTTTTATAGGAGAGGACTTATGATCTTAGGGATCACTTTATTGGTGACGGAATTGGTTTTATACGTTACTGCCCGTCGAATCACACGGCAGCAGTTTATCGCAAAGGGGGCGTATTAAGATGAAGGACTTTTTATATTGGACAGGTTTACGCATTTTACGCAACCGCAAATTAAGAGTGCTGGCGCTTTTGTTTTTTGTCTTTTTTGCCTCTTTTTCACTTCTTTACCGCCAGCAGCAGGTGACCTTTCCTTACACGGAAATGCGTGAAGAATATCAGGATGAAAAACAAATCTATCGTTTGATTCCTCAGAAACATTTTGAAAGTGAATTAGGACGAGAAGTTCAACAGCGATTAGGAAGCAATTCGGTTGCTTTAGGTGCCCAAAGTTTCTGGCTTTCAAGAGAAGCAGAGGGGAAAGCAGATAGTATGACTTTGATTCCCGACTTCACAACATCGGGCAAACAATTGGTCGAAAATAATCTGTTTTTACATGAAGCGACAGCATTTGAATCCCATGATTTACTGGTCAATGAGTATTTGCCGCCTTTGGAAGAAGTGCATGAGCAAGCACGTTTTTTTGAATCGCTAGAGGAAAGCGGCCTTGGAGTCGAGTGGAATTACTTTTCGGCTGCCCAAATTTTGAAAGCAGAAGCTGAGTTATTGGCGGGAGTTGCCTTGTTTCTATTTATCGCTCTGCTCGCAGGCGATCATTTCACCAGAGACCATAAGAAATATTGGAGTGTCACACATGGGGTGCCGGTCTCATGGAAAAGAATCTGGCGGGCCAACAGCGGCTATTTGTTTGCTTTGTTTTGGAGCGTGGCTCTGATTGGTTTGATTATGAGCTATTTAATTGGACGATTAGTGGATACGGGCGGCAGTTTAATTTATCCAACAGCGATTTATTTTGAAAGCGGCATAGACTACATACCGATGTGGCAATATTTAGGCATTGTCTTGCTGCTTTCGATGCTTTTGAGCTATGTCCTTATTCTACTGACAACAGGTCTGAGCTGGTTTATTCGAAATTCCTATCTCACGATTTTATTGGTTGGCGGACTCTTTCTCATACCTCAAATTTGGCAAATCCTCCCCGCCTTTAGCAGCTGGCAGCCCTCGCTGTATCTGAATCTGCTGAATGTCATCGATGGTTCAATGGCGGAAATGACTGGTATGAGCGGTGTCGTTTGGTGGAAAGCTGGCATTTTGTATCTAGTAATGATACTGGCTTTAGAAGTTATTTTTGAAAAAGTCTTTTCACGCATACCGACGGAAACGGCAGGATTACAAAGGAGAGTGTTGACATGACATTAGAAGTTAAGCGGTTAAGTGTTTCTTATGGCGATT
>CAZKSU010000285.1:0-1685 GCA_964555455.1 uncultured Carnobacteriaceae bacterium | reverse complement strand
CTTTTATTAAAAGAATTAATCGCTACATGGTCTGATGATTTGGATTATTTAACGCATCAAATCAATGGAAAACCTTCAATGAAAACTGGGTTTGGTTTTTTTGCTGAAATTTCTACCATGGCTGCGTTACAAAAAGTTTACCATTCAACCACAAAAGCCTTGTATCTGGAACACGTCACCAACTATATTTATGACAATCCAGATAAATTCAAGTTGGAATTTCTTGGAGTTGACAAAGTAATAGAAGACAACGAAGGCTTACGGCTTACGGTAGATACGACACGTGATTTTGATACCGCTTCTGACATTTTTCACCAATTAGCTAAATCAAAGCACCGTTTTACGTACAAAAGAGTCATTGAGCTGGTCAAACAAGCAAACTTAATCGGGGAAATGAGAGCAGAGGGTGAACGAAACCAAAAATAAGGTAGTATGAATGAAGTTTATCTGATTGGCGAAGTAGGACAAAACCACAACGGGTCAGTGGATATAGCGAAGCTCATTGTGGACAGTGCAGCGAGAAAAATTGAGGAGCATCTATTCGGTTTAGAGCTGAAAGGTATGAATGCGGTGAAATTGACCAAGCGGGATCTGAACTACGAGCTGAGTGAGTCCCAAATGAATCGGCCATATCTTTCTCCGCATTCCTTCGGAGCTACCTATGGTGAACATAGAAAAGCCCTGGAACTGTCTGACGAGGAACATTATGAAATTTATCTTTATGCAAAATCATTAGGACTGGAATTTGTCGAGACTCTATGTGCACCATCTTGTACATCCATTTTTAAATATTTCCAGCCAGACTACCTGAAGGTGGCCTCTAGGGATTTGACGAATCTGCCACTTCTTGAAGTTTTAGCATCTACAGGAGTACCAATGATTTTGTCAACGGGTATGGCTGGTGATCGGGAACTAGAAGAAGCGATTGAGACTGTAACGAGACACCATAATAAGATATCTGTTCTTCATTGTGTATCTCAATATCCGACTGAGCCAAGAAATGTCAATCTGCATACGATAACTTATTTGAAAAAGAAATATCCCGAATACACCATCGGATATTCTGACCACACTATAGGTATTTCAACCCCTGTGGCTGCTGTAGCAATGGGCGCTAAAATGATCGAAAAGCACCTGACCTTGGATAGAAGGATGAAGGGTACAGATCAAGCGGGTTCATTAGGTCCTGACGGCATCAACCGGATGGTGAGGGATATTAGACTTCTAGAACAATCACTTGGGGAAGAAAAAATCTTCATAGCAGAGGGCGTTCAGGGAGCTAAAGACAAACTAGAGCGATCTATTGCGACAAAGACAGGTCTTAAAGCAGGGGAGGTGATCACTCTTGAAAAAATACATCTTTTGAGCCCAGGAGACGGAATTAAATGGAGCGATCGGGATCGATTATTGGGAAAGAAGCTGATGGCAGATTTGCCGCGCAATGAAATCATTTATCCTGATTTAGTAGAACTATGAAAATACGTACGTTAGCATCAGAAAGTGAAAAGTTAAATAGGGACGTGGTGGAAGATCTTTTTCTCCATTCCCCCATACCTAAAAATGAAAAAGTGTCACAAGTTGGGCTATTTCAAAGGCGGCAGGAGTTATCCAAAGTACTTTTCATGAATGAGATGTATCAGCGTTTTGTAGGCATCCATGGTGTCATCATGGAGTTTGGCACCCGC
>CAZKSU010000284.1:0-1693 GCA_964555455.1 uncultured Carnobacteriaceae bacterium | reverse complement strand
TACTGAGATTGTTTTGTCTGGAGGGGATTTTCAAAAAATAGCGGATACTTTGTCAGAAATCACCACACATTCGGTACTGATTGAAGATAATCATCAAAACGAAATCACCCGAAGCCACTGTTTGAATAAGATTGAAGATCAGGCTAGTTTAATTGAAGAAAAGCGATTCATCTATATTTATGAACGAGTGAGTGCCTCCATAAAAATGATTTCAGCCCATCAAGAGTTGACGGAAGAAAACATCATGGCTCTGGAAAGGGCCCGTGATGCGACAGCCATTTTGATGCTGAAGAAGAAGGCGGAAGAGGCGATTGAGAGAGAGTATAAAAATGAATTTTTAAATTCCGTCTTGAATGGAAAATTTACTTCAAAAGAAACGATAATGGAGAGGGCAGCCTTCTACAACCTTAGACTCGATGGGTCCTTTATGCTTTATTTAGTGGATATTGAATTTGTAGAAAAAGAGTTTTCTCCTAAATTTGAAGAACTAAAAATCAAAGCGCATAATATTAAAACCGATATCTTGAATGTGGTGTTAGGCACTTACTTGCCGGAGACGAAAAATACTATTATTTGGAGCATGAATACAAGAATTTATATTTTACGCCCTGTAGACAAGGAAAATATGAATAATAAAGAAAAAGTCGAAAAGATTAGTCGGAAGTTTGCAGAAGAAGTGAAAGCCAAAGTAACGACTCATTTTCAGGACCTATCGATCAGTATTGGCATGGGTCGCTATTATGAAGATATCTTGGAGATCAGTAAGAGTTACGAGGAAGCGAAAACAGCGCTCAAACTGGGGAAATTGCTCTATGGAAGCCACCAGATTTTTCATTACAGCGATATTGAGACCTATCATATGTTAAGTAAAAGCAGTTCCCGCGACGAGCTGGAGAGTTATATTGAGCGAAAGCTGGGTGACTTAATTCATCAGGATCAAACGAAAAACACAGAACTTGTGAAAACACTGGAGAAGATATTGGTCCATGATGGGGTTTTAAAAGAAGTGGCGGCTGAATTGTATCTCCATCCTAAAACCGTTTCTTACAGAAGAAATCAAATCGAAAACATCTTGAATCTCTCACTGAATCATGTCGATGTGAAGTTTGAATTGTATATGGCGTTGAAATTGAAACAATTATTAGATGCGTAAGAGTTATCTGCCTGGGTAAGTGTGGGTCACTATCTTTATCCGTGAAGGATAATGTGTAAGCGGATTCAAAGGAGTATAATAGTTTTAAAGGTAGACTGAGTGGAAGTTTTGATGTCTGTCTCGGATAGTATCTTTGAATAAAGGAGGGCAAGCAGTTATCTACATTCGAAATAGGAGGTTGGTTATATGTCAGAATCTCAAAGTAACCTTGACTTGATTTATAGACCTGAAGATAAGTCAAGAAGCATGAAAGACACAATCATTTATTCATTACAGTGGGTTTTCATTATGTTTTATCCAGTTGTCTGGGGGTACTCAATTGTAGGGGTAGGGATTGATTTAACCCCTCAAGAATTAGGTGCCTATATGGCTCGAGTGGTCTTGATGATTGGTGTATCTACTTTGATTCAGCTTTTATCCGGTCATCGCTTATCTATGGTATCAGGACCAAATATTATTCCTTCTTTAGCCATTGTCTCGGCTTTCAGTATAGGCGGGAAAGAATATGCTTTAGAGTCGTTTAACGCCTATATTATTGCC
>CAZKSU010000283.1:0-1696 GCA_964555455.1 uncultured Carnobacteriaceae bacterium | reverse complement strand
ATTCACGAGCCACCGTTAAAATCGTTCCCTCAACAGGTTTCATGATGGCTTTATACGCAGCATCGACTCCTGCTTGGAAAGCTTGAGCAAATTCCCAAGCATTGATGTCCTTTTTTGATTCAATCGACTTACTGAATCCTCTAAATAATTGGGACAAAATCACTCCAGAGTTTCCGCGGGCACCCATCAGCAAACCTTTTGAAAGGGCTTGTCCGATTTCTCCGATATGGTCGGCGCCGCTTTCTTTGGCTGCTTTTGCTCCACTAGAGAACGTTAAATTCATATTTGTTCCTGTATCTCCATCCGGCACAGGGAACACATTCAACGAGTTTACATAGTCTGTATTTTCTGCTAATCGAGCTTGACCAGCTATTATCATATCTTTAAAGTCATTACTTGTTAAATTCATTAATTCCATTACATATATCCTCCCTAAGCCACTGTGACAGTGACTCAACTACTCATCATTCTGTACGCGCACACCGTGCACAAAGATATTGACTGCATCGGCTTCCACGCCTAGACTCGCTTTTAGCTGATAGCTCACTCGTTCTTGTACGTTTTTAGATACTTCAGAAATTCTTGTACCATAGCTCACGATGATGTAGACATCGACGTTAACCCCTTCTTCTTGGCTGACGACGACTCCACGAGCATAATTTTCACGATTTAAAATTTCGTTGATTCCATCTCTTACTTGCTGCCTACTGGCCATTCCGACCACTCCTGGAATCTCAGTAGCCGCACCTCCAACAACTGTCGCAATGACGTCATTAGAAATTTGGATAGCACCAAAATCATTATTTACTGTAACGGACATTCTATTTACTCCTCTCCGTTCCTTCAATTCTCTTTAAGTAAACGCTATAAAATCGGTTTTTTAATCTTAAACAATATTACCTAAAATTCAAAAGAATATCAACATCTTCTACCCTTTTGCCCTTTATCCGCCTCTGGTAAATGACTAGAAGAGAAAAAAGCTATTGTTTTTCTTGTATTTTCAACATGAATATGGTATTCTTCTTGGGTATGAAAATAGTCTATTGACTGGCGCAAAGGAGGAAATATGATGGCTAAAGAATGCTATTTTACTGGACGTACAGCTAGAAGAGGAAACAACCGTTCATTCGCTTTGAACTCTTCAAGACGTACTTTCAAACCTAACTTACAAAAAGTTCGTGTACTAGTAGACGGTAAGCCTAAACGTGTTTGGGTTTCTGCTAGAGCATTAAAATCAGGTAAAGTTCAACGTGTTTAATTTACACATAAAATAAAGACTGCATCTACTTTAAAAAGTAAATGCAGTCTTTTTGTTTCTTTTAATCGGAACTCTGAACGACCCCGATAACTCCTTCTGTGAAGCTGAAACGGGCTTGATCCGTCATGAACTCATTGCTGATTAAAGCATGCGGGTGATCAAAGTTCTCTTCTTCTAATGGATACTTTACTTGTTTTAAGGTCAGCCCCCTCACTTCGGTCAGCAAAATATAGGAAAGATAATCCATGTGTTCTCGTTTTTGGATCTGGTATTCTCCTGGCAAGTAAAAAGAGATGTGATTCTTTTCAGAAACCAACCTCAGCTGAGGCGCTAGAGGCCTGAAACGTTCTTGCAGAACAATCAGTAGGATACTGTATAAATGATCAACGCGTCCGCCATACCAATTATAAAGAGAAACTTTTGCATTTGGATGGTATT
>CAZKSU010000282.1:0-1706 GCA_964555455.1 uncultured Carnobacteriaceae bacterium | reverse complement strand
CCCCTTACAATTGGTTGATCTACTTTTACTTGACTAGAAAGTCTGTAAGGAGGCACCAAAAATATGTTAAATCGGTAAAGAAGGCAGTATATTTTATAAGGAAAGAGCAGTTCATTAGAAGAGACAGAGAGTTTTTGTTATAATGAAAACATTTGAAAGGGGAGATAAGATGAAAAAAACATTAACAAATTTACTATTTATTGGTTTAGCATCATTTAGTCTCACAACTACCTTAGCACAAGTGCAGGCTCAAGATGATACAACCGAAGAAGAAATTACAACTGAAGTAACTCAAGATGAAAATGATGAAGCCAAATCCGATGCTCAAACAGCCATGGAAGAAGCAATTGAAATTTTTAAGGAAGAATTTCCAGATGCTGAGATTGATCAAGTAGATGTTGAATTAAAGAACGATGGTTTTTATGAGATTGACATTGATGGTTTCAATGAGAACCAAGACTTTGAGTTAACGGTTCACTCTGAGAATAATGAAATCAGTGAGCGTGAAGAAGACGAAGATAATGACCAAGAGACAGCTTTAGACTTTGAAGCGCTTCTCAGCTTAGATGAAGCAAGTGAAATTGCTTTGGCGGAAGTAGATTTAGAAATCATTACTCAGTGGACATTGGATTCTGATGATGGACGCTTTGAATGGGAAGTAGAATTCGATGAAGATGAAAATGATGGCCGCGAAGCAACGGTTAAAATTGATGCTGAAAGCGGAGAAGTTATAGATGTTGATTTAGACGACTAAGATGGTCATAAAATATCTGAATAACTTTTAAAAAGAAAACGATTGTCTGGCTTATACTTCTAAGCAAAAAGCTTAGAAAAGCAGACAATCGTTTTTTTGCATGGGAAACTTCCCGCTGTCTAAATATTATAAAAAAACAACCGCTCGAAGCGGTTGTAAAATTGAAGATTATTCTTCTGCGTTTGCATCTTTGAAGCCGAATTTTTTGTTGAAACGGTCGACACGACCATCGGCTTGAGTGAATTTTTGACGGCCAGTATAGAATGGATGTGAATCAGATGAGGTTTCTACACGGATCACTGGATAAGTATTTCCATCTTCCCATTCAACTGTTTCATTAGATGAACGAGTAGATCCTGATAAAAATTTATAACCTGTTGAAGTATCCATAAACACTACTGGATGATATTCTGGATGAATTCCTTGTTTCATGTATATTTACTTCCTTTCTGCCGTAAATTATTTGCTAAGTTACAGTTGATAATGCACTTTGGGTGCAACAAAAAGATAATACCACGAATGAAGAATGAATGCAATATTTTTTCAAAAAGAAATTAACCTCGAATTCGAGATTGCTATAAAAATATGATATAATAGGATAAAATTATCCAAGCAGATGACTGATTTTAAAAAGTGATTATTCTAAACGAAGGCTTTATAGGGGAGCGGTTTCGTTTTGATTCCAATAAAAAGGAGCGGTTGGTGTGGTAAAAAAAACCAAGGAAAAAATAAAACAAGCGATTCTTAATTATCGAGCAGAGCCCCTCGGAAAACAAAAGCATTTTTCAGTCCTGATCCCCCTTTTTGAAAAAGAGGGAGAGTGGCATCTCCTCTACGAAGTCCGTAGTGACTTGATATCTCAACCCGGTGACACTTCTTTTCCAGGCGGTAAAGTTGAAGAAGGGGAAAGCTATTCTGAAGCAGCCGTAAGAGAAACAGTTGAAGAATTACA
>CAZKSU010000281.1:0-1708 GCA_964555455.1 uncultured Carnobacteriaceae bacterium | reverse complement strand
AAATTTTTCTTCATATGCAATTTGTGGGTTGTCCCAGATTTCTTTTGCCATATTGGTGAATTTCTCTTCATTTTGTTTCATTGCTTTTAAAATATCGGATTTACTCGTTAGCGATTTCTCTTCGTTTTGTTTCATTGATTTTAAAACATCTGTTTTAGTCATTATCCATTTCCCCTTTATTGTTTATATTTTCTGCTGCCTAATATATGACACCGCTTACAATTTAAATTAAAAACTCTGGAAATCGACTGGCTGGATGAATAGCCGATTTCATCCCCTTTCTAAATATTCAAAATATTTATCTTTATGCCTATAATACTAGAGCTTATATGATATCTTTTGCAATGTAGGTTTCTATATAATATCATTCAAACAAGTGTAGGTTTATCTATCTGTAGATCCGGGGGTGAGCAAATCGAATAATGAACAATTAAAGAAAATCATAGACAGTCTCCGATCCATCACAACTTCTCTTGATTTGGATGAATTACTGATGAAAATCGTCGCAAATACGAGAGAAGTTTTTCAAGGGGGAGACAGTAGTTATCTTCAGCTATATGATCATGAAACAGGGCTGTTGGTTACAAAGGCATACGCAGGGTTAAACGATAACATCCGGTTATTCAAAACAAGTGTCGGGGAGTCGATCACAGGAAAAACCTTTCAAGAAGGTGTCTCAAAAGTTTATTATACGCCTGAAGAAATGAATGAAAGCATGGAGAATATCTCAGATGAAAACAGGAAGGTCCTTATGTCCAGTTTAGTAAAGGACGACAGCTTAGTAAAAGCTGTTCTATGTGCACCTGTCAAAATGGATGATCAGCCCATCGGTGTAATAACAATACATACTTATACCGAGAGTGACTCACTGCAATTAGACCTTTTATTGTTGGAAGGATTTGCTGCACAAATAGCTGTGGCCATTCAGAATGCACAAATGTATGAAGAAACAAAGCGCAGTTTATCGAACTAAATGAATTTGAGTCACTCGTTGAAAGAGAAAAACGACTTATTACTGAAAGGTAAACAAATTAATGAGAAGCTGTCCCAGCTCTCGTTGCAAAACCAAGGGCCAGGATCGATTGTTAATGGATTAGAAAAAATGTTATCTGTACCAGTTTCCTTTTTCGATAATTTTAATGAGGAGTTTTATCCACGGAAGTGGAGTGATTTGACTTCAATTCGTAGAGAAGGGCTTTCTCAACTTACTGAAAGTCGCAAGCCGATATTCATAAATACCGAGGATAATAAGCGATATTATTTATATCCTCTGACAAACGATAAGATTTTTCTTGGGTGCTTGATAATGAATATAAGCAAAGCACCACTTGTACATACGGACCACATTGCCATCGAACAGGGTGGGACCATACTGACGCTGGAACTTGTTAAACAGCAGACATTATCAGATGCATATTATAAAAAGACACATGATTTCTTCAACAAGCTGCTTCAAAATGTAAATACAAGGAAATTAATAGAAGAAGGGGAGGAGCAGGGGATAGACTTATCGGCCCATGTAATTACAGCAGTCATTGAAATGCCGATTCTTCAAGACTTGCGACTTCTTGAATATAATATCCATCGGCTGGCTTCCAAGTTGAAAGAGGAGTTACATCGTCTTAATATACTCATTTTTGGCTTTCACAATAAGGTGACAATAGTATTTTCCCTGCCTGATTCCCAGGAAACTTCAAAAGTATTGAAA
>CAZKSU010000280.1:0-1723 GCA_964555455.1 uncultured Carnobacteriaceae bacterium | reverse complement strand
ATATGGGCGGAGAAGTCTACATTTATGATAAAGGCTTCATGCATGCGAAGACCATTCTGATCGATGATGAAATCTTCTCAGTAGGAACGGCGAACTTTGATATCCGAAGCTTTCGGTTAAATTTTGAAGTCAATACTTTTGTCTATGATGAGGAATTGGCTTTAGAGCATATTGAGCACTTCAAGCGGGATATGGAAGACTCTTACTTATTGACACCGGAGATTACTCAGTCGTACTCGCTCTGGGTGCGGTTTAAGCAGCAATTTAGCCGTCTGCTGTCACCTATCTTATAAAGAATAAAAGCTCAGCACCTGCAGGAATAACTTCCTGAACAGATGTTGAGCTTTTTTATCAAAAAGAAATGTTTTAATAAGTGCTTCATAATCAACGTTTAGGCGTATAGAATAAAAACTAGGCTAAACGCAAGTGGCGAATGAGATGAGGGCGGATGAGATGAACCGTCTGCTCATTTGATGGTTTTAAGATTACATGGCTGGAACGATGAGACAGAGTAATTTTCCCTATGATTTCTTTGATTTTCTTGTCATGCGGTGAGGGGTTAAGCTGGATAACGACTTCTTTTTCTTTACGCACCGCTTGCTTCACAAAATACCGTATTTGATGAAGCGGCATCTGCGGAAAGACCTCAAAATTGGGACGACTACGGGCAATTTTGTAACTATCCTTTAAAGTACTGAAAAAATCACTGTAGGGGTCCATTACTTTTTGCATATTTTCATCCTCCGAACATTTGTTTGTAGAATGATTATACCGAACAAGTATTCGCCTGTCAATTTCTAAACGAAAAAAATTTCGAAGAATGATTAAATAGGAATAAAACGAGTAAAATATGTAAAATCGTTCCTAAAGACATTAAGATCCCCGTTAAAGTCTAGAAAAACAGCCGGTATTGTGCTAAACTTATTAAGTAATAAATGATTATTTTGCAAAACATGATGTAAAATTAGAATACGGTTGTAGGACATAGCTTCTAAGCCTTCCCTTTATTATTCAATGAATTAAAGGAGACTTATAAACTATGTCTTTTTTATAGGAAGAGGTGAATCATGTGACGAAAGAAGCGATAGAACACGTAGCTGCGGCAGAAAACACAGTGGCTGCTATCAGAGAAGAAGCAAGAGAAAAGATACGGCAAATTAAAACTAAAAGAGACGAAAAAATCAATCAACTGAATGAAGAACTGAGAGAAGAACTTGAAACATTTAAGACACAGGAACGTCAAAGGTTAGAAGAAAAATTGCAAAATAAAATTAAAAGCAACAAAGAAGATGTGCAGCGCCTAGCAGAAGCATATGAAAAAACTTATACACAAAAGCAAAGTGAACTAACAGATTACATTGTGAAGGAGGTGCTCAAACGTTATGGCAATTAGTAAAATGAAAAAACTGACATTACTTGCTGAAATTGAACATCTAAAAGCAGTCATGATCTCTCTGCAAAATGATCAAGCGGTTGAAATCATTCCAACCAGCTCTGACATCCAGCGTCAATTACTAAACGACTACTATGAAGCCGACGAAGAATCTAAAGCAGAAAAAGATCCTATTGATCCAGAAATTTTTGAAATTCAGTCAAGAGACCATGAAATCAGCCATCTAACCAGTCAACTTGATGATGTAGAAGAGTCGATTGAATTTTTGGAAGATGTCTTAACGAGCGGGGGCTTTTTTTTGAAACTCAATAAAGAAAAAGAGGAGTTTAA
>CAZKSU010000279.1:0-1733 GCA_964555455.1 uncultured Carnobacteriaceae bacterium | reverse complement strand
TTTCCATCATCTAAAAGTCGACTATGAAGATGGCGAGAAATGGACCAAAGCCGACTTTGATTTCCTGGAGCTGAAGAAATTGATGAATGACTGGCAAATTGGTTTAGGTGAAAATGGCGGCTGGAACGCTTTGTTCTGGAATAACCATGATCAGCCGAGAGCAGTCAGCCGTTTCGGTGATGATGAAAAATATCGAGAAAAGTCAGCAACCAATCAAGCCCACATTCTGCATTTTATGCAAGGAACCCCTTATATTTATATGGGTGAAGAAATCGGCATGACCAACCCAGGATTTACGGAATTGGACCAGTACGTTGATGTGGAAAGTATCAATGCTTACAAGAGCCTCGAAGACAAAGGGGTGCCGCACAATGAAATCATGCAGATATTAGCTGAGAAATCCCGGGACAACAGCCGGACGCCAATGCAGTGGAGTGCGGAGGAACATGCTGGGTTTACAGAGGGTCAACCTTGGCTGCAGGTGGCCGACAACTACCCGGAAATCAATGTCGAGAAAGAATTAGAGTCGGGCGAGATTTTTACTTACTATCAGCAGCTCATCCAGCTGCGGAAAAACCGAGAGATTATCCGGACGGGCCGTTACTTGCCGATGTTTTTAGAACATGAACAAGTGTGGGCGTATCGACGGGTCTCAGAAGAGGAAGAAGTCATCACATTCGCCAACTTCTATGGTGAACCATTGAGCTTAGATGTGTCGGAAGAAGTAGAAGGAACCGACTGGACCTATCTTCTTGGCAACTATGGAGAAAAAGACTTTCATACGGTGCTCGAATTAGAACCTTACGAAGCGATCAGTTTTGAACGGAAAAAAGAATAACATACTTTTAAAAAGCTGCTAAATTCTTTGGGAATTTAGCAGCTTTTTTATTTCCAATCGCTTATAGACCACTTCATTTTCAACCGGTTCCCTGCAAAAAATAGCCGGAAGATTTGAGAGAACCCTTTCTACATGCTATTATTATCTAGTTACTAGATAAAATAAAGGGGAGAAAAAATCAATTGGTTAATTTTATGAAAAAAGTGCCAGCAGGTACTTTTCTGGTTCCGATGTTATTGAGTGCTTTGCTGTATACAATATGGCCTGACTTATTCCAAGTAGGCGGCGTCACTGAAGCTTTCCTTAGCGCAGGCAGTATGAATGTGATTATTGGGTTAATTTCATTCTGTTCAGGAGTGAATGTGGAGCTGAAAAGCCTTGTTCAGTTGATCAAGCGACATGGTTTATTGGTCTTAATTAAATTAATCTTGACGACAGCTTTAGGTTTAGGGTATGTCGCATTGTTTGGCCAAGAAGGCATTTTTGGCATCAGTGCTTTATCCTTTATCGTGACGATGTCCAGTGTCAATGCGGCTCTTTATATTTCACTTGCAGATGACTACGGGACAAAGGTAGACAGTGCAGCTTTCGGTCTCATCAGCATCTTCACTATTCCCGTCGTTCCGGTGTTTGTCTATGCCTTACAAGGATCAGCAGGTATAAGCTTAGCACCTGTGGTAAATATTCTTTTCCCATTAATTTTAGGGATTGTTCTTGGGAATCTTGATCCTGATTTTCGTGAATTATTCGCAAGCGGGGTCGGCTTACTTGTTCCTATTATAGGCTGGAAAATCGGACAGTCGATCAATTTGCTTGAAGCATTAGAAGCAGGCATTGCGGGCATTATCTTAGCCATTTTATATTATATTTTCATGTCACCCTTGGTGCTGGTGGA
>CAZKSU010000278.1:0-1736 GCA_964555455.1 uncultured Carnobacteriaceae bacterium | reverse complement strand
GTACGTCTTGTCGAAAAGCTCAAACATGGCTAGAAGAATATAATATTCCGTTCATCGAGCGCAATATTATAAAAAATCCACCCACAAAAGTTGAGCTCGAACGAATTATGAGCTTAACTTCTCAAGGTACAGATGAAATTATCTCTACGCGATCAAAGGCTTTTAAAAGCCTGAATGTGGACATCAATGATTATTCGTTAAATGAGCTATATGAACTCATTTCTGCCCACCCGGAGATTTTGCGCAAACCCATTATTGTGGACGAACGCCGGATTCAAGTCGGATTCAATGAGAGCGAAATTCGCCAATTTGTTCCGAAACGAGTACGCGAAATCCAATTGAAAAAAGCGAAACAACTGATCGCTACCTTTGAAGGAAGCGTGGACTAAACGAAGTGCCCATTAAATGGCTTGCCATTTAGTGGCTTTTGTTTTGTGCGACAAAAGGACCTAGAATTCTAGCTAAATACCGTCTTTTCCTGTATAATCTTACAATAGGGACACTAGGCCCTTAAAGACAAAAATAAAAAATTAAAAAACTTTACATTTAAGATAAATAGGCTACAATGAACGTAACAAAGAAAGCAACGAGACCATCAGATGAAGGAATGAGGTGTTTAGCGATGGAAATAGAACATATCAATGAAGACACAATACGTGTGCGCATCAAAAACGAAGATCTTGAAGCACGTGGCTACACATTTTTAGATTTATTGGGGAACCAAAAACAAATTGAGACGTTCTTTTACAGTATTTTAGAAGAAGTCGATATCGACGAAGAATTCCAAGAATCTGATGCGGTGACTTTCCAGGTCATGCCTAGTCGCAATGGGCTTGAACTCTTCATTAGCAAAAATACAGATATCCATGAAAATTTCCTCTCCGATGCGGATTTCAGCAGCGAGTACGGAGATTCTGAATCCAACCAGGATTTCAGTCAATTTGAGAGCTTTAAAAAATCTAAAAAGACAAAAGAAGAGGCCGCGGACTTCACGCAGGATGATTCAGGCAATCATCGAATCGTCATTGAATTCCAGCACTTTGAGCAGTTGGTGCAATTGGCGCAAATCTATCAAACCGAAAGCGGCTACTCCAGTTTGTATAAATACAACAAAAAATACTACTTGGATCTCAACTTTATGAACGATGAGTTTTCTCTGCTTACACCGAGAGAAGAAACGGCGCTTGTGCTCGAGTACGGGGAAGAAAGCCAGATTTCACCAGATGTGTTGATTGAACATGGCGACTTAATTATCGAAGACGTTGCCCTTGAAACGATCCGACATTACTTTAACTAACACAATTAAATACGAATACACCGCACTAAGTGGAAGGTATCGCTCTTCAGCAAATGAGTAGGTTGTTGGGTATGCATCACTTTTTGCGGTATTTTTATGTCTTTTTTTAGCCTTTTAAAAAACTTTCTTGTTTTTTCGTGAGATTCGCGAAAAAATGCAAATGTATATAGAAAGAGGTTTTTTAGGAGGCATTTTATGTTAATCGCAAAAGGTATCGATGAAGAACTGGTGATGGCCAGCTACGAATTGCAGAAGTCCGCGGCTTATGCCTGTCCCTCGTGTAAGCGGGGTGTGTATTTGAAAACAGGTGCGGTGATCCGTCCTCACTTTGCCCACTATCAGCAGGAAGCATGCAGGGTCTTTTCTGAAGGCGAGACGGCAGAACATCTCCAAGGGAAATGGCAGCTGTATGAATGGCTGACGGGACAGCAGCTGACCG
>CAZKSU010000277.1:0-1738 GCA_964555455.1 uncultured Carnobacteriaceae bacterium | reverse complement strand
AAGATAATGATGCCATTATTTTCTTCAACTTCCGTCCAGACCGTGCGATTCAATTATCTCGCGCTATATCGGAGGAGAACTTTAGCGAATTTGACCGCGGTGACTATCCTTCAGGAACAAAACTTGTGACGATGACCAACTATACAGATGATATGGACGCAGACGTTCTGTTTCCGCCTGAATACTTGGATAACGTCTTAGGGCAAGTGCTTGCGGATGCAGACTTGAAACAAGTGCGCGTGGCGGAAACGGAAAAATTCCCGCACGTGACATTCTTTATGAATGGCGGCATTCACGAGGAATTCCCTGGGGAAGAACGTATTTTGATTCCATCGCCGCAAGTGGAAACGTATGACTTGAAGCCGGAAATGAGTGCGTACGAAGTAGCGGATGCTTTAATTGAACGAATTGAAGAGGATGCGTATGACGCGATTATTCTAAACTTTGCCAACCCGGACATGGTGGGACACTCGGGTAAATTAGAGCCGACCATCAAAGCAGTTGAGGCCACCGATGAGAACTTAGGCCGGGTAGTGGATAAAATCTTAGAAAAAGACGGCCAAGCGATTATCTTTGCCGACCACGGCAATGCGGATACGGTCGTTAATGATGACGAGTCGCCGCATACTGCCCATACGACTGTCCCGGTTCCGGTAATCGTGACGAAAAAAGGCATCACTCTGCGCGAAGACGGAAAGCTGGCAGACGTTGCACCGACTATGCTTGATTTGTTAGGTGTAGAAAAGCCTGCTGAAATGGGCGGAGAAAGCTTGATCGTTAAAGAATAACAGGAGTTAAATGACAGGTTTAAATTTTAAAAACCAAAACACAACATAAGGAGAATAGTATAATGCCAAAAATTGTAGAAGTTATTGGACGCGAAATTTTAGATTCACGAGGAAACCCAACGATTGAAGTAGATGTTCATACTGAATCAGGTTCTTTCGGACGAGGTATGGTGCCATCTGGAGCATCAACGGGTGAACACGAAGCGGTTGAATTACGTGATGGAGACAAAGACCGTTACTTAGGTAAAGGTGTTCTTAAAGCAGTTGAGAATGTCAACACAACAATTGCGGATGCAATCGTTGGTTTAGACGTTCGTGCGCAAGAATCAATTGATAAATTACTGATTGATCTTGACGGAACACCAAACAAAGGAAACTTAGGCGCTAACGCTATTTTAGGTGTTTCAATTGCTGTTGCACAAGCTGCTGCACAATACTCAGGTCTGCCTTTATACCAATACTTAGGTGGATTCAGTGCAACATTGCTTCCTACACCAATGATGAACATCGTAAACGGCGGGTCACACTCAAGTGCGCCAATCGCTTTCCAAGAGTTCATGATTTTGCCAACAGGTGCGCCTTCGTTTAAAGAAGCTCTACGCTGGGGTACAGAAGTCTTCCACGCATTGCAGTCCATCTTAAACGAACGCGGTTTAACAACTGCTGTAGGGGACGAAGGTGGATTCGCTCCTGAATTTGAAGGAACAGAAGACGCAGTTGAAACCATCTTGCAAGCGATTGAAAAAGCAGGCTTAAAACCAGGAGAAGATGTTTACCTAGGTTTTGATATTGCAGCGTCTGAATTCTATGAAGACGGTGTGTACAACTACGCAAAATTCGAAAACGAAAATGCGCCAAAACGTACACCAGAAGAGCAAGTGGACTATTTAGAAGAATTAGTCAACAAATACCCAATCATCTCTATTGAAGATGGTATGGACGAAAACGAC
>CAZKSU010000276.1:0-1749 GCA_964555455.1 uncultured Carnobacteriaceae bacterium | reverse complement strand
CATAGACCTAACCTTCTTTCTTATTCAGCAGAATCTGATTGATCAGATTCTGTTTCTTCTTGGATATTTTCTTCTGTTTCAGTTTCTTCTATTCCTTCATTTTCTTCTTCTGGTACTTGAATGGAAGTTGGATCGATACCAATAGCTTCAGCATATTCTTCATTAACGACTAATTCTAATACTGCAGCAGACTCCACAGGAATTTCAGCGGTATCTGTTCCTTCTTCAATTTGACGTATTAACATTTGAGCAGTTTGCTTACCTAATTCATAATAGTCTAGTCCATAAGTCGCTAAACCATTTTCTAATGTCATATCTTTTGATCCACCTATTAACGGTAAATTAGCCTCAATAGCCATATCTCCTACTAAAGGCATTGCGGAAGCGATTGTGTTATCTGTCACTGTGAAAATAGCATCGACATTTTCTACTAAAGCACTCATAGCTTGAGAGATATCATTAGTAGATGTTACTGTGCTTTCTGCAACGGACAATCCTTTTTCCTCCATAGCAGCTATTGCTTTTTCTGCTTCTGAATTAGAGTTAGCTTCACCAGAGTTATAGATGATACCAATTGTTTCAGCTTCTGGAACAATTGAAATTAATAACTCTACTTGTTCTGCAATCGGACCGGCATCAGTGGTACCCGTGACATTTTTACCGGGTACTTCTAAACTTTCTACTAAACCAGATCCCATTGGATCGGATACAGCTGAAAAATAGATTGGTGTCTCGTTTTCAACATTGGCTAGGGATTGAGCCGCTGGAGTTGCAATTGCAAACAGATAGTCATTGTCATTCGCTAATGTTTCTGACATGGTTTGTAAATTAGCATTATCTGCTGCTGCATTCAAGTAATTAAGGGTTAAATTTTCCCCTTCAACATACCCTGCTTCAGCTAGTCCATCTATAAAACCTTCACGTGTTTGATTTAATGAATCATGTTCTACATATTGTAAAATCCCAACTGAAATACTATCTTGAGCAAAGACGTTAAAGGGAGCGATTACTCCTAATAAAACTGTTGCCAGTGCAATAATTACCGATACCCATTTTTGCTTGATTCCCATCTTGCTTCCTCCTAAATTTATTTTCATAACAAAAGACCTCCACTAGAATAATTCTCTAATGCAGGTCTCTTAAAGCCCATTGGATGGCGCGGTTTAAGTTTCCAACCCACATTAGATAAACTTTTCTTATCTATGCGGGCCACCAAAAAACTATAGCTCATCATAGATACAAACTTTACGTTTATGTTTGCATCTATTAAGCTAGACACAAACTTATCTAAAAAAGCCATAGTAAAAATTTTGGTTGGTATGTAATAACTTACTCATATGAATCCCTCGCCCTTTTGTTATTAAACATATAATAAGTTAGGTATATGAAAAAGTCAAGGTTTTATTTTAATAATAATAAAAAAATCTAATTATTTTTTAATGATTATTAAGAGGGCCACTTTCGATACTCGCTAATTCTTCTTTGGTGTTAGTTAAATCTCCACTTTCTTTCAAGTCAAAAGCATAATTGAGATTCGGTTTGTTTTCCGGTTGATAACCTAGATATAAAACGGTGAAATCTTTTAAGCGAGCGAGCACTTCACGACTTTCACGGTAGAAGCGAGTAGTTGATGACTCAGGGGCCGCCACACCTACTGCTTCAATGCCTATCTCTTGAGCGATCATTAAGGCTCTCGGTAAATGATAGGCTTGAGTGACAATCACCACTTGATCGCTTTGAATGATATTT
>CAZKSU010000275.1:0-1766 GCA_964555455.1 uncultured Carnobacteriaceae bacterium | reverse complement strand
ATGCATTGTTTATAGGGCGTTTAATCGCGGTACCACCTAATTTTGAGCAGAAAGCATCCGCTCCTCTTAGTCTCCTTAACGCGGAGCACGGCTGGAAATTCATTCTGAGAAATTCCTTCCAGCATGATAATAGGCGAGTTCAGCTCTCTTTTTATACATTCTCACCAGCCATGTACTCTCTGAAAAAAAGATCCACTTACTACTCCTAGTTTTTTAACGTTATTTAATTCTCTAATCTCTAGTATTCTAGCATATTTACCGGATTAAGCAAATATTTCTTCCAAATTAAACCGTTAAAATTTGTCCGACAAAAATCAAATCAGATGCAAGATTATTTTTATCTTTCAAAGAGCGGACCGTTGTATGATTCTTCAAAGCAATTTGATAGAGTGTATCGCCCCGCACAACCTCGTAGGTTTTAGCTTTGCCTGTACGGTGCGTATTCGGCAGGTTTGTTTGCGCTGAAGCTGCTTTTCCGACTTTTAATAACTGGTTAACATAGATTAAATCCGCATTGGACAAATGATTTTGTGTCATCACTTCTTTGACTGTTTGCTGGTAGCGTTCAGCAATATCCGACAACGTTTCACCAGCTGTTACCTGATGTATATTCGGTGTGCCCGCTGTACTTCTCGCACTTGAAACGATCGCTGCGGGCTTCATTGGTTTCACTGATGTCGTCTCGTCTTTTACAAGCAATTGCTGCCCGACAAAAATTAAATCAGAAGCTAAGCGATTCAGGCGTTTCAATGCAGAAACACTTGTATGGTGCTTCTGACTAATAGCAGACAAGGTATCCCCACGTTTCACAATGTAGGTACTGTTGAAAACTGAAGCAGGTTTCGCGGGGCCCGGTTTTGCTTCTGAAACTGAAGATATGGTTTCCTCTTTTACTTTTAAAGTTTGGCCAACAAAAATGAGATCAGATTTCAAATGATTCAATCGTTTAAGCTCAGCGACACTTAAATCGTGACGTCGACTAATGGCGGACAGCGTATCCCCGCGCTTCACAGTATAGGTCGAGAGTGCGGACGGAGACGTGATTGGTTTTGGAGCTGGTTTCACTGGAGATGCTTCAGACAACTTTGTAATTTTCAAAATTTGACCCGGAATAATTCGATCACTCTTGAGATGGTTTAACGCTTTTAGGTCAGAAACCCCTATACCATGTCTGCGAGCGATCTGCAGGAGTGTCTCGCCCCTTTTAACTGTATGAGTATGGGCTTGAGTATCTGCGGATGCCGTTGTACTAGAGGAAGGTTTCACTTCTACCTCTTCCCCGCCTGCAGGCAGCACTTCTTTGCTCAGTGCATCAAATCTGGTCAAGTCATAAGTAACAATCAAATGATTTAGCTTCGCTGCATAAGAAGGATCTGTGGCATATCGGCCTTGCAGCCATTTCGTGGCTTCTTGGTAACCCTTTGTGTTTTCAAGCCAGGCTCCTGCATAGTAAGTGGAATCCCATCCTGTTCCATTTCTTAATAAATGAGCGTTGTCTAACAGCGATTCTTTAAAACTCGGGTATTTTTTGAAGGCGTCATTGATTGTGATCCAGCCTGTCTTTTTAGAGTATTCTTTTGTCTGTTTAGTGACAGATTCGCCTTTGTAAGAACCTTTGATGCCAAATAAGTTATAGTTGGGTGCAGCAGATAATGTACTCCGCCCGAAGCCGGATTCCAAAGCAGCCTGGGCAACCATCACAGATGCGTACAAATTATTGTCCTCAGCAATTGCTTGAGCATGTGGCCCTATCACATCAATAAATT
>CAZKSU010000274.1:0-1778 GCA_964555455.1 uncultured Carnobacteriaceae bacterium | reverse complement strand
CAGTATCCAGATTTAAATTTGCCAGAAGTAGCTATCGCTGGACGGTCGAATGTTGGAAAGTCATCTTTTATAAATAAATTGTTGAATCGAAAAAAGCTGGCAAGAACTTCTAGTAAACCAGGCCGAACAAGAACGATTAACTTTTTTAATATTGAGGATACATTTGTCATGGTGGATGTCCCAGGATATGGTTTTGCAAAAGTATCAAAAGGTGAACTCGAAAAATGGGGCGAGATGATGGAGCACTATTTTTCTACTCGAGAAGAATTAGTCACTACAATATTGCTTGTGGACTTTAGACATAAACCAACGGCTCAAGATGTTCAGATGTATGAATATTTAAAATACTTGGGCTATCCTGTATTAATTGTCGCAACCAAAGCGGATAAAGTGAAACGCGGTGTGCATAACCGCCATATGAATCAAGTCGTCAACACATTACATGTTGCGGAAGAAGATTTGGTGGTGCCATTTTCGATTGTTACCGGAGAAGGGCAAGATGAAATATGGGAAATAATTTTAGAAGATTTAGGGATTGAAATCGAATGAAACTATTAATGTACGGTGTAAATCAAGACACAGTCATGAAAGAAGATATGGATAAATATCTTTTAAATGAAGTGGATAAGAAAATGCAGATGGCAGATATCGCAAAATTTGAAGGCGTTTCTGAAATCATTATATTAACGAATGAGTTCAGAAATGAATATTACTTGTATGTCGATGAAGACATTTTTAGCCATGGAGAATTTTTGCGCTATATTGCCAGCAAGACGGAAAAAACGCTTCAAGAGGTTATTTTAGAAACTTACAGTAAGTTTAATGAAGATGTGCTCAGACATCTTTTTGAGTTAACTACAGGGTATTTATCAGAGCCAAGCGGTTCGTTTAAAGAACTGTGGACGGCTCAAAAAACGCTGAATTTAGCAGAAACGGTTCAAACAAGCGGGCCGGTTATTTTCAGACTGTTTGATCGGGCGATTTCTATCGGTTATGCGCTAAAACTGGTCGATGAAATCAAACCGCTCAACCAGAGCCAAATTTCTCAATATATTTATTTACTAAAAGACTCTCTATCCGATTTGAGTAAAAAGAATTACCTCATTTCCGGAAATGATGATCAAGTTTACTTTTTAACGAGGTTATTGCTTTTTGCAGGAGCCCAGACGGTGACACTGATCCAGAAAGATGAGGCAGAGAGTCAGCTTCAATATGATCGATTGGTGGACTTCTTTGATGATTCTGAACTTTCCCGTATTTTCCCGATGACCGAAAAATCTCTTTACTACCGGCTGTCAAAAACGGATGCAGCTATTTTAGATACAAACCGTTTGAATATTTTTGAAAAGAGAATCCGAGAAGAAGTGGCAGTTATCCGTCAGACGAAAAAGGTTCAATATTTAATTGATACGGCTGAAGAAGATCAAGTGGATTTATCTTTTCCAGAGTTAGACTTTGAACATATTGACGGAACCATACACATGTCGTTTAATAAAGAAGAACAAGAAGCAGCGCTCGCATCTTTTGAAGAAGAGTTATCGATTAAAATTGAAGAATTTATGAGTTTTCTTCAAAAAATGCAAGCAGAGGAAACAAAAGAAATGACGTATTAAATGTCAACTCAAATGAGGTTCATTAAGTTGGACTTCTTTTGAGTTTTTTTTGTTGCTCCTCCTCTGTATTTACGCGCATTAATGATTTGTAATTGTTTAATTTACTTGGAAAATACTGTAACATAGTACTGAACAGACTGTACTGGAAGGAAGAGATGATATGTT
>CAZKSU010000273.1:0-1786 GCA_964555455.1 uncultured Carnobacteriaceae bacterium | reverse complement strand
ATCTGCATGGTTCAGTCGAATTAGCCCCTATATTGGATTTGTCTGACGTCATCGTGGATATTGTCCAGACAGGGACCACCTTGAAAGAGAATGGGCTGATTGAATACGAAAAGATTGCAGATATCCAAGCGCAGTTAATAGCGAACAAACAAACTTTTTATTTAAAAGAAGAAGAAATTTATACATTTATTCAACAGATTGGTGTGATTTAAGTGGATGGAGAAGCCTTTAGAGAGAAATTCCGTACGAGTGAATCGTATATGAACGAAGAAATGATGGGCAATGTCTTACAGATACTACAGACCGTACAAGCAAAAAAAGACCAGGCATTATTGGACTACACAAAGGAATTTGATCAGCAGACGCTGGATCGGATTGAGGTGCCGGAAGAGTATTTAAAGGAAAGCTATGAAGCGCTTGATGACGAAGTAAAAAAAGCATTAGCGACTGCCCGGGACCGGATTGCCGCTTACGAAGAAAGCATTCTTTATCAAGATAAAGAACTCGGGGAATTTACATACGTGTATCGGCCTTTAGAAAAAGTTGGAGTCTATGTTCCGGGCGGCACTGCTCTGTATCCGTCAAGTGTGCTGATGACCGTTATTCCAGCTCAAGTAGCTGGGGTAAAAGAAATCCATGTCACCACTCCCGCCTTTGAGAGAAACAACATCACTTTTGCTACTCTTTATTTATTAGGGGTCAAGCATGTATACCAAGTCGGCGGAGCCCAAGCTATTGCGGCGCTTGCTTACGGTACAGAGACTATTCCGAAGGTAGATAAAATCGTCGGTCCCGGAAATGCTTATGTGGCTATGGCGAAACGCTTGGTATATGGTGATGTGGGCATTGATGGAGTAGCAGGACCGAGCGAAATCCTCGTCTATGTGGACCATACTGCCGATGTGAATGCCGTTGTTTACGATCTCTTTGCCCAAGCTGAGCACGATCCGAATGCTCGCACGTTTTTATTGTCTGAAGATTCAGACCTTGTGCATAAAATTGAACAGGAAATGAAAGAAATGATCAGTGAACAACCAAGAAAAGAAATCATTGAACAATCTCTGCTCAATCATCACTACCCGATTGTAGATACGCGCAAGAATCTTTTGGAGGTAGTAAATGAAATCGCCCCTGAACATGTCTCGATCCAGCATACTGATCAGGATGAGATTGTGGAAGGGATTCAGTTTGCTGGCGCCGTTTTTAAAGGGAAATATACCCCGGAAGCAATAGGTGACTACATTGCAGGGCCCTCTCATGTCTTGCCGACGGCCCAAACCGCCCGTTTCACGCACGGCTTAAATGCCAATGACTTTCAAACAAGTCACGCGGTTATTGCTTTAGATAAAGAAACTTACCAAGAAATCGCCGCTCCTGCAATGCGCATTGCAGAGACAGAACAATTATTTGCACACTATGATTCTTTACGTATTAGAAAAGAGGGTAATGATTTATGATTATTATGAACCGAAATACCAGTCCAATTTCTCCTTTTACTGAAGAAGATTACGAGAAGGCATATCAGCTTACCGCTGAAAACCAATATCCCGAAATTGAAATCATGCGGTTTAAAGAAAATTATGCTCGGCTCAACAAAACTTTCCCAGTCGATCAAATAGAGTTGGCGAATGGGGCCGATGAATGGATCCAAAAATTAATGATTACTTACGGACAAGCGGGCGTTTTAGCCCTTGATCCAGATTTTTTCATGTACCAAGAATATGCGGGACAGCTGAATTGCCCCATCAGCTTTGTAAAAGCCCAGGCAGATTTCTCTTTTGATGCA
>CAZKSU010000272.1:0-1808 GCA_964555455.1 uncultured Carnobacteriaceae bacterium | reverse complement strand
CACTTGATGTCCACTCTTCCATTAGGAATGATTGATGTTAAGAGCGGCCCCAATTCCGCAAATTCGGATTTATACGAATTGAAAATTTTCGGACGCGGCGGGCATGCAGCGTATCCGCATGGATCGATTGATCCAATTATTGTCGGGGGACAAATCGTAGAGAAATTTCAAACCATTATTTCGAGAAAAGTAGACCCCGTCCATTCAGCCGTTATTTCAAATACGGTCTTTCAAGCGGGCACGACCGATGCCTTGAACATTATCCCAGATACCGCTTTGTTAGGCGGAAGTGTCCGGACGGATGATGCAAAGGTGCGTGAATTCGTCGCAGAAGAAATCGAGAAAGTTGTGCGAACGACTTGTGAAGCGTATGGCGCAACCTATGAATTGGATTATGAGTATGGTTATGGTGCCGTCTACAATGACGAAGAGGCGACTGAAGTCGTCCAGGAGATTGCGGAAAATCTATTCCCAGGGCAAACAGTCGAATTGCCCCTGTCGCTTGGGGGCGAGGATTTCTCGGCCTTCTCCGATATCGTACCAGCCACGTATGTCTGGATCGGTGCTGGGAACCCAGCAAAAGGCTATGATTACCCGCACCATCATTCAAAGTTTGCCATCGATGAAGACAGCTTAACCATTGGGGTAAAAATGTTTGTCGCCGTTGCCGCAAACTATTCAAAATTAGCCCAATAAACAGTTAAAAAAAATCCCTTTCTCCGTACCTCAAGCTATTTTGCGAACGGGTACGAGAAGGGGATTTTTTGTGTTGATGAAGAGAAAAAGTCTCTAGAAAGGCTATACGACTTGCATTTAAGCCGAACATATGTTATTATACTAGTGAGCCTTGGGAGAGGCGAATATTGAATTCGGGGTTGTTCTGGATTCGACAGGCATAGGTTGAGCTTGAATTACGTTTTGCAGCAGCGACTGCATCATCAACGCACAGTTTAAACTTAACTGACAAACAAGAAAACAATTTTGCTTTAGCAGCGTAATAGCTGCCTAAAAGCGATCCGAACTAGCATCGCCCATGTGACTAGCTAGGGTCTCAAATTAGAAGTGGGATACGCTTGAAACTTCCGTCTGCAGTTTCAAGAAGAAGAGCATCAGACTAGCGAGGCAATTTCGCCTGTTATATGGCGAATGCGTAGCGAAACCTTCTAAATAATATAACTATGAACGTAAACGTTGAAGTGACAATATGTCTGGACAGGGGTTCGACTCCCCTCAACTCCATAATAGCTTTACTAAGGTTTCCTAACAGCTTCTAAACGCTGGTAGGAAGCCTTTTTTAATTCTACAGCTTTGCTTACATTTGCTATAAACCATTACCAACCATTACCATTTCCATTACTACTTGAAAAATGGTAATGGTTTTAAATAATTTTCTTTTAAGAAAATTATTGTAAGATATCTTTTATTAATTTAATTATTATTTATTCACTTTTTCTATGGCTTTCATACCACCTTCAATAACCTTTGGATTTAATCCTTTTGATTCAAGGAATGATGCTGCAGCCGTACTACGGTTTCCTGAACCACATAGTGTATAAATCTGTTTACTGGTATCCAATGACTGGTAATTATCAACTAATTCTTCAAATGGAATATTCACCAGATTTTTTTCAGGGGCTGGGCGGGTAATTTCATCTGGATGTCTGACATCAAGTAATATAAAATCATCTGATTTATTCAGGAAATCTTCAGCAGGGATAGTTTCCGTTGTTTGTAAGTTTTCTTTGGGTACTTCCTCTATCAAAAGATATCCATTGTTTTGAGTAAAGCCTAATTCATCAGCGGACTCA
>CAZKSU010000271.1:0-1809 GCA_964555455.1 uncultured Carnobacteriaceae bacterium | reverse complement strand
TTGTAGGCTTTGGCCGCTACTAAACGTAAAATACAATGAATCATATAAGAAGAAGAGTCTGGGACAAAAGGTCATAGATTCTTAACTAAAAGAGAAATTACAGTTTCCGTCTTGGAAATTGTAATTTCTCTTATTTTATTGCTTTAATTTTTGTGTATTTCTTCAAATTGTTGGCCATTAAGGCCAAACCAATGTCTATTTTCACCTTCGATTTGCCTCTTAAGTTAAATCGAGTGAACCCTAAATTAGCTTTTACCTGACCAAAAACTGGCTCTACATCAATCTTTCGTTTGGCAAAGATTGATGACCCTTCTGGTGATAAAAGCTTTTCTGCTTCTATATTTTTCAATGTTTGGTACTTCTCATTATAGTAGAGCGCCTTTTGCGGCGCACTCTCTGGATCTTTTGGCTTATAAATCTGTACTTGAGAAGTATAACCGCTCAATTTGTTTCTTCGTTTCGATTGATGGCTGTAATTGTAAATCGTGCCATCGGGATGTGTGAAGGTATTGAGCTTCTCATTATACACCCAATTTTTTAAGTTTTTATCTGATTGTTTATATCCCTTTTTCTGTTCTTTATCAAATCGATTATATTTAATGAGATGTTCAATCTGATTCTCGTCTAAGTAAGTTAGATTCTCTTCACTCCCATATCCTGCATCAGCGACAATGCGTTTAGGCCGATGAGGAAAGGATTCAATAAAAGGCTGCAGAGTTCGGGTATCCGTCGGATTTGGAAAAATATCATAATGAAGAACAAATTGATTCTCGGTCCCGATTTGGATATTATAGCCTGCCTTCAGTTGGCCATTCATCATGTGATCGTCTTTCATACGCATAAATGTCGCATCAGTATCTGTTTTCGAATAACTATTTCGACCATTAAAGGTTTCAAACTGTCTTTTATACTTTCGTTTCCGAGGCAGAAAATCCTGGCTCACTTTACGGTGATGTTTCTTTAAACGACGCCGAGTTTGTTTTCGATGATCCGGCCCTTTTACAGGATTCTCCTCAATGTCTTCGGTTAGTTTTTCCACTTCTTCTTCAATTAGTTCAGCAATTTCTTGGAGCATGGACCCCTCCAATTCAAGCTCTTCGTCGTATTGTATTCCGGCATCAACCATCGGTTGAATTTCTTCAAAGTAATATTGACGTGCAGATACCTTCAAACGTTCAGCAAATCTTTCCGTTGCTTTTTTCCAGACAAAAGTATACTTATTGGCATCAGCTTCAATCTTTGTCCCATCAATAAAGACATTCTCTAAACTGATTAGCTTCTCTAGCTTTAACTGGATGGTAAACTCTATAAATATATTCTCTAAAAGTCGACTGCAATTCTCTGAAGAACGGAATCGATTGATTGTGCGGTAACTAATGACCTGTTGCGCCACTAGCCACTGCATAGGTAAATTCTCTTCCATCATTTCTTCAATCTTTCGGCCACTAAATACACCTTTACTGTAAGCATAAAGAAGAGACATGATGAGTGGTTTTGGATGATAGGCAGGACGACCGTCCTGAGTCTCAAAAATTTCAAAGTGATTCTCGTCTAAAGAATCAACGAAGTCATAGATTGAAAACACAATATGATTGGGATCGATACAAGTAGATAATTCTAGTGGAAGTGACGTTTGATTCATGTTATATTTTACGTACATAAAAAGCACCCCTTTAATATTTAGTGTGGTTACTAATATTATATCAGGGTGCTTTTTGTATGCCTAATTATACAGAACAAAACGGCGAGGAAATTAGTGAAAATCTAATTTCTCGCCGTTTTATTTAGAGGCTTTTGTCCCAGCCTCTT
>CAZKSU010000270.1:0-1811 GCA_964555455.1 uncultured Carnobacteriaceae bacterium | reverse complement strand
GAATAGATAAAATTAATAAAAGAACAACCAATCTGGAACTTTCTACTTTTATAGGGTCGATTATCTTTTCAATCGATCGAATAAAAAATTGAAAGCCCACCATTAATATAATAATTGCTGTAAATAAACCGCTAATATATTCAGCTCGCTGATGGCCGTAAGGATGCTCCCGATCAGCGGGTTTATTTGCTATGTAAAAGCCTCCTATAGTCAGTACGGCTCCCGCACTATCTCCTAAACTATTCATAGCATCCGCTAAAATTGAAACACTGCCCGCCACTAAACCGGCTAAGATTTTTATGCCAACTAAGACTAGATTGACAATTAAACCAACTAAGCCTACTCCAATACCTTCTCTCGAACGTTTTTCTTGTTGGTTTTGAGTCATTTCATCCACCTTCTTTTACTTCATCTCTTATAGTTTAGCACAGATCATAAAAAAACCCACAACCATCTGAAGATGATTGCAGGTTTGAAGGACTCTTAGGCTTCTAGACCATTTCTAGCAATGTCTTTTAAAACAATCTGGTAATTTTGGTTTCCACCAGACAGATTATAAACTTCTTTGAAGCCATTATTGACTAGTATTTTCTGGGCACTGTAACTTGTTTCGCCAATTTCACAATAAACAACTGTCCGTTTCTTCTTATCTAATTCTCCGATTCGTTCTCTTAATGAAGTCAGCGGAATGTTTAGAGCTGTTTCAATATGTCGTTCTTTAAAGGCTTCTGCATCGCGCACATCGATTAATTGGACATCTTCATGATCATGAATCATCTGGAAGAGCTTCTCTGGCGTAATGAGCGGCGCATTTTCAGCAGCATTGGTTAAAGCCATTCCTGTATACATCACAGGGTCTTTTGGTGTGGAAATAGGCGGTGTAAAAGCTAAGTCCAGATGGAATAAATCAGATATTTTCGCCCCTAGGGTGATAGCTGTAACAAAGACATCAATTCGTCGCTCGACACCCTCTGGACCAATCATTTGGACACCTAACAATTCACCCGTTTCTGGGTTTGCAACTGCTTTGATTAATAAGTCTTTCCCGCCCATAAATTTCAAAGTGTCTGGTTTGACATCTGTTAAAACAATAGGATCTAAACCTTTTTCACGAGCTTTCATTTCAGTCATGCCAGTAGCAGCAATGGTGTGATCGAACAAACGGACTGCTGAGGTCCCAAGGATTCCTTTAAATCTTAGATTCCCTCCTGTAATAACATCCCCAGCGATTCGCCCCATTTTAGAAGCCGTCGTGGCTAACGGAAGATACATAGGTTCCTTTGTTACCGCATTATAAGCTTCAGCGACGTCACCTACGGCATAAACACCTGGAAGGTTTGTCTCCATTTTCTCATTCACTTTAATCGCACGAGTAGACCCTAGTTCTACACCGATTGATTCAGCTAGCGCAGTGTTCGGTCGGATTCCTGTGGCTACGATATATAAATCCGCTTCATAATCATGGCCTTGCGTTGTAATCACGTGTTCTAGACAATTATCACTTGCAGTTAATTCAATCACCCCTTCATTTCCATGGAAGGTTACGCCGTTCTCTTCAAGAATATCGGCTATATGCGTAGAGATATCATGGTCAAGCTGAGCCATTGGATATTTTAAGAAATCCAGCGTTCTTACCTGAATACCTGCTTTTGTCAACTGTTCAGAAACACCTAACCCAATATAGCCTGTTCCAATCACAACAGCAGTTTTAGGTTTTGTTTTATTAATATAATCCTGCAGTTTTCTGCCCATTTGAACAGTTTTCACTCGGAAAACGTTATCAAAATCTTTACCCCGAAACACAGGCGGCG
>CAZKSU010000269.1:0-1832 GCA_964555455.1 uncultured Carnobacteriaceae bacterium | reverse complement strand
CGCAGCCATAACCAAGCGCATCACTACACGGCCTGGCGGCCGTCGGATGCTCGCACCGGTGTGCGCGGCGTTAACTTCAAATCGAATGGGAAAATTACTTTATGGAACTGGTCAATTTTTCAGTAACAAACTTTAGGAGTATTACCAAGGCTCATAAAGTATCAGTTTCAGATACGACCGTTTTGATCGGGCGTAACAATGAAGGTAAATCAAATTTACTAAGGGCGCTTGACGTTGCTATGAACTCATTGCAACGTCATGCGTTGGAACACAGCCACGGAAGAATTGGGGCTAGGCATTTCTCTCGTAGAGATGAAAAAACATTTTTTTGGGAGCGCGATTTTCCTATTAACTTGCAAGAGCGAAAATCAGGAACGCAAACAATCATTAGACTCGAATTTTTATTGAATAATGACGAGATCGAAGAATTCAAAGGAAGTATTAAATCAAACCTAAATGGTACCCTGCCAATTATAATAAAGATCGGAAAAGACAGCGTTCCAAGTATAGAAGTTTCTAAAAAAGGTAAAGGCTCTAAGACTTTGAACTCTAAGTCAGGTCAGATAGCTAATTTTATAGCTAAAAAAATTATTTTTAACTACATTCCAGCAGTTCGAACTGATCAAGAAGCTATTGATGTTGTGGGGAGGATGTTATCTCAAAGGCTAAGAGTTCTCGAAGAGGATGAAAAGTATCTTGAAGCACTTAAAACAATTAAGGATTTGCAACAGCCAATTCTCGACTCTTTAAGTGCTCGGATTAAAGAACCATTAGAACAGTTCTTACCTAATATTAATGGAGTTAGTATCGAAATTCCTGATGATACGCGGCGCAGCTCCTTACGCCGTGATTTTGAAATTATAGTTGACGACGGAACGCCAACGAGCCTCGCATATAAAGGAGATGGGGTAAAAAGCCTTGCTGCGCTAGGTTTACTAAAAGACCGAGCAAGAACTGATGGGGCTTCAATAATAGCGATTGAAGAGCCAGAGTCGCATTTACATCCAGCTGCTATTCATCAGCTCCTAAGTGTTATTAGGTCGTTAGGAGAGGAAAACCAAGTCATTTTATCTACGCATAACCCACTTTTTGTTGACAGACATGATATAAAAACCAACATTATCATTAATAATGGCTCTGCATCTCCGGCAAAAAATATAAAGCAAATTCGTGATTTGTTGGGTATAAAGGCCTCAGATAATCTCACTAATGCAAATTTTGTGCTTGTTGTGGAGGGTGAGGATGACGTTATTTCTCTTACAGCGTTATTGAAAGTATTAAGTCTAAAGCTAAAACAGATGATCGATGGTCATATGCTCATAATTGAGCCTATTGGCGGCGCGGGTAATCTTCCTTACAAATTAACGTTATTAAAAAACTCACTTTGTGTTTTTCACACATTACTTGATAACGACGAAGCTGGTAGAACAGCTTACGAAAGTGCGGAAGCCGATGCTCTTGTTGACATAAAATCTAACACATTTATTAACTGCAATGGATCTCCAAATACAGAATTCGAGGACTGTTTAGAGCTTTCCGTTTATAAAGATAAAATTGATGAAGAATATGGGGTGAATTTAGATTGTCCCGATTTCAGGGGTAATCGAAAGTGGAGTGACAGGGTTCGCCAAGCTTTTCTAAGTCAAGGAAAACAATGGAACAATGGCATTGAAGCGAGAGTGAAGTATTCTGTTGCAAACTGTGTAAAAATAAATCCTGAAAATGCATTGAGCCCTCACAAGCGGGGAGCAATTGATGCTCTCATCACGAGCTTGGAGGCAATGATAGGGAGCTAACAAGCGCATCTTGTCGGACTGGTTTTCCGCTGCGCT
>CAZKSU010000268.1:0-1851 GCA_964555455.1 uncultured Carnobacteriaceae bacterium | reverse complement strand
GGGAGCAGATCGCATTCGAATCCATCCGGTCGGTAAGCGATGGGAATTATGAAATGGGCCTCGGCATGTACAGCAACAACCAACACCTTCCTGTGTTGGCGACAAGCTTTTCAATGGTTTCCTTGATGGATCCGATACTGGAAGAGGGTTACGGTTTTTGTTTGTTTGACACGGAAGGACTGACGTTGTTTCACTCCGAGATCCAGCGGAATCTAAACGAAGACTTCCTGATGGAAACCGGCGAAGTCTTCCATCCTTACCTAAAAAGCGGAGCAAGCCATTTTACCTCCGTTAGCTATATGGGTAAGGATCATTATATGTATCTGCATAAAATAGCGGAGCTGGACGGCTATTTTCTGGCCACCTTTTTGGATAAGTCCTATACCTATTCGCCCAACGCCATCGCCTTAAATATGACGGTGGAAATGCTGGCGGCCTACATGGCTTTTTTGCTTCTGGCTTATCTCGTCTTGTTTTTGATGGCCCATAAAAGGAATAAACTAAAGCAAAAAGTTTTTGTGTTTTATTGGCTCAAGCCACACACTTTTTTCAAAGGCAAAAGCCATCTTTATGTCCGGTTACTGCTGGTAAATGTACTGGTTTTCATCTACGTTTTATTAAGCATCGCAACCTATTGCGTCATCGGTTTCTCCCCGGACTTGCTGATCCATACGTTGTTTTGTTCGTGTTTACTGTTGATTGTCTTAAACTTCTGGTTGCTGTCCAGAGCACTGCCCGAAAATGAGAGGATGTACACCCAGTTCAGTCACCAGGGTACTTCCAAATCCATATGGGTTATTGTATTACTTTATGGAATTCTTCTCATCGGAGGAAGAGGGCTTTTGATCGCGGATTCATTTTCTCCTGTTCTGCTTGGTGAATTTTTAGTATGGGGCGCATTGGCCTTTGGTATCTATAAAATAATCACCGCGCATAAGAAGCAACGCCTTCCTGCCAGGGGGTTGGTGACCCGGATGCTACGTTTTTTTGAGAGACGAGATTTAATGGACTACAAACTCTATATCTGTTCTTTTATTCTGATTGTTTCCGTCGTGCCGACCTTTGCTTTTTTCTCTATCAACTACAACATGGAAAAGGAAATTTCTTTCAAGCAGAACGCTTTTTTGCTCAAGGAAAAGATAGACCATTGGGATGATAACAAGGCGGCCCAATTTTATAAAGAGCAGGACGGGCCACGGATTCCGATTATTGAACCGCTGCAGGCCTTTGTTGCCCGTATGCGCTCCGATGACTCCTTAGCCTATGCCATACCGCGATCCTTTAAATTTTTGGACGGCTCAGATACGCTGACTCCCACACCACCGGATAAGATTTATACCCATTTGTACCACCAAGCCAGGATCGAATTTGACCGCTACGGGTTAAACTCCCAGGGATTTATCTACGACAAACAGCAACCCGACGGGCTTTGGTCTTTTGTGGATGATGGGATGAACTTCCAAACCGCTAGCTTTCCGTCCAGGATCGTAGGCCCCATCAATGATTTCAGCACGCTGTTTGTCCAAAACTGGTGGTCCATCCTGTTATTTATTGCGGTGCTGGTGATCGTGCTTTACAGCCTTTTATCCTCCGTGATCCACAAGGTGTTTGGACTGGACTACAAAGAATACTCGGACAAGCTGATCCTGCCCAAGAATTATGCGAAAATCGAAAAAATGCTTCAATCCTTATTTTCGGAAGCAGACGGGCAGATCAACTCCTTCAACAATTCTTTTATCGTAGGGGTCAATGCCTCGCATGAATTTGAAATACTACGCGCACTTCAGCAGTGGAAAAAGAAAGGCTTCTATCGTTTGGATTTGATCGACATGCCCTATGCAGCGCAAGCAA
>CAZKSU010000267.1:0-1859 GCA_964555455.1 uncultured Carnobacteriaceae bacterium | reverse complement strand
ACACTGGTGATGACTTGGAATTCCGCATTGGCCGTCCCGCCGCCGAAACCAGGCACCAGCAGACTGCCGCTTAAAGTGTCCGGCAGCAGTTCGCGGTAATAGGTCAGCGGATCTTCTTCACTTTCGATGCCTTCCAGATTGAAAGGATCAGAAAAGCTCTCGTTCATCACCACTAAGACATTGGTATCGGTCTGCGCCTCTTCTTTGAGTTGGTTTCTGGATGCAGCTTTTGTTTGGTATTTGGTATAGATTTCTTCCATCGCGGCTTGGGAATAGCCTGCTGGCTGTTCCATCGGCTGCGCTTCTAAATTGTATAAAAAGCCGGCCACGAGCCCATTGTGGTCGTAATTTTCCAATTGGCTCCAGCCTAACCAGCGCGCATGTTCATCGTAGGCGGCTTTGATTTTATTGCCCGGGTAATTGAAATGGCCAATATAAAATAAAAGCCCTATTGAAACGAGAACGCCTGCTGTGCGCAACCAAATCGCTTTTTGGCTTCTTTTTTTATGCTTTCGGCGGGGCTGAATGTATTTTTGATACAAGACCACCAGAAAGGCAATCGTCACCCCCAACACAACCGTCATCCAAATAATGACCGGCCACCCGACCATTTCGATTAAGAAAGGAATTTCAGTCAGCCAATAGAGATCATTGGGGTAGAGAGGTTCCGCCCGGTGGAAGATTTTGACGTTGGCGGCGATGCCGATGATCCAGCCCAGCGGCAGCAACAGCAGTCCGCCCATTAAGGCGCTGCCGAGCAGCGCTGAGAGGAAGGTGTAGATCACAAATAAAACCCCCGCCCCTAACAGGAAAATCTGCGGGCGGATGGAGGTGATGATTTGCCAAACCAGCGGGAAATCATAGCTGTAATAGGTCAGTTCAATCATAAAGTGGGCGAGCAAGGAGCTGATGGATCCTATACCGACCCACAACAGTGCTTTTTTTAATGTGTGTTTGTATTTCAACAGAAAAACCTCTTTAGTCTTTATATAGTAGGAGAATATTACCATACTTTAAGGTCTTATGTAAAGGTTAGGTAAAGGTGCCAAAAGAAAAAACACGCCTCAATTTCCCCTGAAAACGAGAAATTGAAACGTGTGAGTGGTTGTCTTAATTTTCGGGATAAAGCGGGAAGCGTTCGGCTCGGTACATTTGGACATAGCCGCCCTGGCCGTCGACGCCAAAGGGTCCGTAGTGCGCTTCAAACACGACTTCCGGCTCTTCCGTTTTCGTGACCTCTACCGTCTTCGAGTAGATTTCACCGGTTTCTTCATCCGTCACTCGACCTGAATGCACCAACACATTGCCTGTTTCCGGCAAGTAGTCGGCATCGGAGACAATATCCGAGTAGAAGTCCGTCCCGCGCTCTTCGCCGTAAGACCAGATTTCCTCTGCCGTTCCTTCCGCTTCGTTGATGCGGTACTGCACTGCGCGGCTGTATTTCGTTGATAACTCTTCGTCGCCGCGCGAGAAGACGCGGTTATTGTCAAAGAGCAGAATATCCATCGTCTCTTCCTGGCCGTCTTGATCCGGCAGCTCCATCACCGCATGCTGGCCTGTCTGGTGCTTGAAGTTGTCGCCCACCGGTTCGAGTAAGTGATCAGCCACTTCTTCCGGCCAGCCTTCGTGGTCTGAAAGCAGCCATTCGATTTCACCTTCCGGGTAGGAAAGCTTGATGATGACGTCTTGCTGGCGTGCGGATAAGAGAATTGACTCTTGATCTTCCGTCATCCACACGGCATTCACATGCATCCAGTCGCCGACATCCGCTTGGTGCCCGTCATACTCTTCATACATTTCCGCCGGGAAGACATCTTTTAGGTTGATGCGGTGGACGACTTCGCCTGTTTGCCGGTCCA
>CAZKSU010000266.1:0-1860 GCA_964555455.1 uncultured Carnobacteriaceae bacterium | reverse complement strand
GGATCAAACACGAAGTGTTCATTTAAGTCGCCTTCGGTGCGCTTGAGTTTGTCTAGGACCTGTTAACACAAATAGGGGTGTCAGCAAGCAAAGCAAACTGGATAAAAAATTAAAAATGACATCCCGTTTTGACTAAGAGATGCCGCTCCAGCCACCCAAAAAGCTCATCTCTGACCTCTGCTTTTTTATTGTAAAAAAATCAAATTTTTACCTCTCTTCCAACGTAAAAGGAAACCATTTCATCCGCAAGCTGAAAAAACCAATGATAATTTTTTAAGGTAAATACCATTTCACCAGGAATAGCTATCTCACCATAATAAGCTCCTGCAAGCTGCCCATAAATAGCACCTATCGTATCGGCATCCCCCCCCAGATTTGTAGCTTTTATGAGACCATCTTCAAAAGTATCGGTATTATAAAATGCCCAAAGGGCGGCCTCCAAAGAATGAACGACGTAACCACTCGACTGAATTTCATTTCTAGATTTCTCTTTATATGAGCCGCGTGCGATAGTTTCAATGTCTGAACAAAGTGGCTTAAAATTCCAATATTCATCAACCGGGCAATACATTTCCGAAAGAATTTCCTCCTTATTTTTATTTAGGAGGGCACCAACGAGCAAGCCAGCAAAAAAACGACATGCATCAATTGATTGAATGTTCGCGTGTGTCGTTCTTGAGCTTTCAGCAGCGTAATCAATGGCTTTGTATGGTGTTGAGGCATAAAACAAAACCACAGGGCATAACCTCATTAACGCCCCATTTCCAGCTGACCTTTCGTCATCTAAGCCTACAGCAGAAGATTGACTTTCCTGAAACCGAGACAATGCTTCAGCAACAGTATTCCCGATATCGAAACATTGGCCAGTGGAGCTAAACAGTCCTTCTTTCCACCATTTTAGATATAAATCCAATTGATCTAGAGGATCAAAATAACAAAGATCCACCAAGCTGTATGCTAGGCATAACGCCATACTAGTGTCGTCAGTCCACTCCCCAGGTTTAAGACCAAACGGCCCTTCACCCACCATTGTTCTGTGACTCTCTTCAGTATTACGAGGACCGAATTCGAGAGTTGTGCCGAAGGCATCTCCTACTGCAAGCCCTAAAAAAGCGCCTCTAAACTTGTTCGCCAAATCACTATTATTTTTTCCAACAGCTGATTGATATGCCTTAGCATCAGACTCTAATGTTGGCGAGCCCTTTTTGCTTTTTCGCAATAAAGCATAACTAACCAACCACTCGTTTTTATTAACCATTTCTGGGTTTTGGCGAGCGGTCAAAGGGAATAACTTATATCTTCTACCGTCAAACTTCATCTAAATGAATATCCCATATTTTTCCATCTGCGGAGAGTTCTTTCTTGGTAATAACAAATTTAGTATCCGGCCTAAACAGAACCTCACTTTCACCATCTGTAGCACTTAAAGTATCCACTTTAACTCCGGATCGAGTATTGGCAGTAATTTTAACGTTTTCTAAAAAGAAAGGACCATGAGCAACGCCTTTGTCAGTCGAGTAGCTGCTAAACCCTTTATCCTGATAAATCTCTCCTACCCCTACAAACCTTTGATGAAGCTTTTCTGTAGACATCCCCGTGCCCCGAAATACCGTTCCCTTATGTTGATATTCTGGTGATTTTGCTAGTTTATCCAAGGCTCGAATAGCGGCATTATTCACGGGAAGCCACTCTTTTTTTGCGTCCGGAATTTTGCCTCGAAGAACTCCATTCATATTTTCGTAACTTGCGCCAGTATATGTTCTTAGCGCAAGAAATTCATGTTGATAAATTATTTCCTTTAATCCGGGTATCGATAAATATAACGCGTCTGACTCTGCAACGAACATTTCATTTGTATGC
>CAZKSU010000265.1:0-1904 GCA_964555455.1 uncultured Carnobacteriaceae bacterium | reverse complement strand
CGAGTGAAGGAAAAAAAGCTTTATTTGTATCAACCGATATGCGCAAACCAAGTGCTCACAGAATATTTGGTGTGGAAAATCGATTTGGGATGACCAATCTACTAACGAATCGTGATTTGTCATTAGAAGATGTCGTACAGAAGGCTTATGTACCGAATCTCTCCTTTATCACTTCCGGTCCGGTACCGCCAAATCCGGCCGAGTTAATCAATTCCAGACGGATGGATGAAGTGATGCGTGAAATGAAAGCCGCTTATGATTTAGTTGTTTTTGATACGCCGCCCTTGCTGGCAGTGACGGATCCGCAAATTATCGCTTCTAAAGTGGATGGGACGATTGTCGTCGTTCCTCAAGGAGAAGTGAAAAAGAATCAGCTGGAAGAAGCGGCTGAACTATTAGAAAAAGTGGATGCCCATGTTTTAGGCACCGTCATGAATAAAGTGGAGTCCGATTCAGATTCTTATTATTACTATTACGGTGAAGATTAAAAAAGAAGGTATAGATACATATGATCGATTTACATTGCCACATCTTACCCGATGTAGATGACGGCGCAAAAAGTTGGGACGAGTCGCTAGCAATGGCTCGTCTTGCCGTATCTGAAGGAATTACTCATATCCTAGCTACCCCACATCATAGGAACCGAAATTGGATCAATCCTAGACCCCTCGTCTTAGATCTTGTGAAAGAGTTACAAAGTCGTCTAGATGAAGAAGAGATTCCATTGACTATTTTCCCTGGACAAGAAGTCCGCTTGCATGGAGACATCATGGACAGCATTGCCAACAATGACATTTGTTTTGTCGATGAGTTGAATCAATATGTCTTGATTGAGTTTCCGACACCGGAAGTCCCTCATTACACGGAACGCTTATTTTATGAGCTGCAGACTGCAGGTATCACACCTATTATTGTGCACCCTGAACGCAACCATGCCATTTTAAAAGAGCCCAATCTCTTGTATGACTTTGCCTCAAGAGGCGTGTTGTCGCAAGTCACCGCAGCCAGTTACACTGGGAAGTTTGGAAAAGAAATCGAAAAAATGAGTCAGCAATTAATCGAACATAATTTCGCTCACTTTATTGCGTCCGATGCCCATAACACGACGAATCGCCTGTTTCATATGAAAGAAGCGATGGCGAAGCTGGAAAAAGAATTTGGCGCCGAGAAAGTGCAGCAGTTTGACCAAATGACGCGCGATTTGATTAACGGCGATGCCATTTTTACACCGGAAGCCGTTCCGATCAAGGAAAAACGATTCTTTGGTTTGTTTTAATGAAAGGAGACCCACATGACTAGAAAATTGAAACGACTCATTTTAATTGGGTTTGATTCTTCTACGATAATTCTATCCAGTATTTTAGCTTATTTCTTTTTAAGCCCTTATGTGACTTTTCCTCCGGATGATTTTTGGATGGCGGTGCTACTTAGCCTCGCATTCTATCTTTTAATTGCCCATAGATACAATTTATTTGTCAAAATCAATCGCTACACCAGTATTCGTGAAACGTTGAGACACATGACGGCTATTACCGTCAGCTTTCTATTGGCTTCCTTGATCGCGGTACCCTCTGTGGAAAGCATTGGCATACGTTTTATGACGTTGGCTTATTTATTCTCTGTGGCGGTCATCCCAGGAAGCCGCGTGTTTTGGCGCATTTACCATGAACACCAACAGAAAAAACGGGAGTTGCACACCAACGGACCTTCCCAAGTAAAAATCCGCACATTGATTATTGGTGCGGGTGATGGGGGTGGCTTATTTATCCGCAGCCTGAACCGTCACCATACGGAAGTCGATTTAGTAGGCATCATCGATGATGATCCAGCAAAGCAAAATTTGTATCAATACGGCGTGCCGGTGGTCGGAACAGTAGAGGATATTCCAGAGTTAGTCGAGCAGT
>CAZKSU010000264.1:0-1912 GCA_964555455.1 uncultured Carnobacteriaceae bacterium | reverse complement strand
TAAATTGAAACGCAATCGCTTGCTTAAAATGATTTGTAGTGGTTGAATAAAGGTATTTACAAACGGAAGACAAAAGATAGATATTGTGGAGGAGAATGAAAAGTGGCAGAGATAAAATTAAATCACATACATAAAATGTATGATAATGCAGATGATTATGCGGTAACCGATTTTAATTTAGATGTGGAAGACAATGAGTTTATCGTATTTGTAGGTCCTTCAGGATGTGGAAAATCAACCACTTTACGAATGATTGCCGGCTTGGAAGAAATTTCCGAAGGAGAATTATTGATTGATGGCGAACTGATGAACGATGTGGCGCCGAAAGACCGGGATATCGCGATGGTCTTCCAAAACTATGCATTATATCCGCATATGACTGTTTATGACAACATGGCATTCGGTCTGAAATTGCGCAAGATGCCTAAAGAGGAAATCAAAGAGCGTGTCGAAACAGCGGCTGAATTATTAGGCCTGTATGAACTGCTTGACCGGAAACCGGCCGCTTTATCTGGTGGTCAGCGTCAGCGTGTTGCTTTGGGACGCGCGGTTGTCCGTAACCCGAAAGTCTTCTTGATGGATGAGCCTTTATCGAACTTAGATGCCAAGCTGCGTGTGCATATGCGTACAGAAATAGCGAAACTGCATGAGCGTCTTAAAACAACGATGGTCTACGTGACTCATGATCAGACAGAAGCAATGACTTTGGCCGATAGAATAGTCATTATGGAAGCCGGCTTTATTCGCCAAGTAGGCACGCCGTTTGAAGTATATAACTCGCCAAATAATGCTTTTGTGGCCAGCTTTATTGGCTCGCCGGCGATGAACTTAAATGAAGTGCACTACCGCGACGGCCGCATCAGTGATGGAAATGGCTTAGACTTAGCCGTTTCAGAACCTTCAAGAAGAGCATTAGACGAAGCAGGCTATAATGGAAAAGATGTTATTTTTGGCATTCGGCCAGAAGATATCCAATCCGAACAGGTGGCCTTAGATGTTTCCCCAGAAACTGTAGTAGAAGCGACTATTTCGGTAGCAGAATTAACAGGTGCAGATTCGATATTATATATCGATGTTGGCGGAACGGAAATGGTTGCGGTAGTCGACGCGCGAGATTACCATGAACCTGGTGAAACCATCCAACTTGCTTATAACATGAACAAGGCCCATTTCTTTGATATCGAAACAGAAGAAGTCATCCGCCGTAAAACAGCGGCTGAAGTCTCTGAAGCAACAATCAGCTAATCCTTTTTTATTGTAAAGAATAAAGAGTAACAATAGGAGAAAAGCTTAAATCCCCACTCGGATTTAAGCTTTTTTTAATGGCCTGGAATCTTTGAATCGCTTTGAAGAATAGAGTGCTGCAACTAAGAAGAAGACTAATTTATCAGCCAATAAACGAGAAATGAAGAATAAAACAATTTTATGAAAGCGCTTGACAAAAGAAAAGAAGTCCACTACAATTTAGTTAGTTGAAATAATAAACAAACTAACTTACAAATGGATAAATAATTGGAGTAGGAAAGGAAGTGACAGAGTTTGTCTTATATATTAGGTCTCGATTTAGGAACAAGTGGACTGAAGGGGATTCTTGCAAACAAAAGCGGTCAAATTGTTGAAACAGCGACAGCAGATTACCCCCTCTTAACACCAGAGAGAGGATACAGTGAACAAGATCCGGATGAATGGGTGAGGGCCAGTAAAGAAGTGATAAAAGAACTGGTTCAGCTTGTGCCTGATGCAGCCTCACAAATAGAAGGCATCAGTTTTTCTGGCCAAATGCATAGTCTAGTTCTGTTAGACAAAGAAGGCGCGCCGCTGCGGAATGCTATTTTATGGAATGATGTACGAACGACAAAACAATGTGAGGTCATTACAGAAACATTGGGTTCCAAATTAATTGAAGTGACCA
>CAZKSU010000263.1:0-1920 GCA_964555455.1 uncultured Carnobacteriaceae bacterium | reverse complement strand
GCCCAGATGATTTTATTAGTCTGGGTCAACTGATCGTTTTTAATGAGATGATTGATGGCAATCACCAGCAAAATCAGCTGTAAAATCAGTAAAGGAAGGATAATTGGTAAATAATCCATCATTTCTGCGAGCATATTAAACGCTCCTTTCTTTTAAGTTAAAGCCGCACTCCAAACTAGTGTCAGCACGACAAAGAGTACAAGGCCGCCGATAAACAGCCAAGCTTCCCACCGGCCCAAATTCAAGGTCGTGCCTACGCCAAAGCGTTTTTCGACAAAAATCGAAGGGTCTTCTCTGTTGAAATAAAACAAGCCAAATTTCCAGTGCTCTTCTTCATCGGGATCCACATAATACTGTTCGTCTTCGTCCAATAACTTCTCTCCAGCCTGCCCATATTTCATGGTCAAATAAAGAGGACTTCCAACTGAGAAAAGGAGATAGACGATGATAACTGCAATGAACCACCAGTGAGAAATTTCCGCACTGAAGAGTGAATACAAGAACAGAAAAGACATCAGCACTTGCGTCGCGATCGTTATCGCAAAAAGCAAATTGGACCAGGCTTCGCGAAACTTCCGGCTTTTTTCGCTGGCCTTTTCTGGGTCAAGCGGTGAAAGCCGCTGTTTGGAACGGACAATCGCATGGTTGCTGAAATTAAAGACGGGAATCATCAAAAGCTGCAGCCCCGGCAGAGCCAGAATGCCCCAGACACTCTTTGGGATGGAGCGGTTGACTTCAAACTGCACATCCCACTGCACCGGAATTTCGTCGGGAATGCGGTCGTAAAAAGCAAAAGCAATAATCACCGGGATAACGATGATCGCAAATTGCCAAATAAAAAAAGTGAAATGGCTCTTGGTCTGTAAATTTTGGTGATAGTTCATATCCACCACGACTTTTTTGGCTTGCCGCTGTTGTGCTTCTGGCAGTTCTTTTTTCCATACCATCAAGTTGTGGCGGTATTTCAGATATAAGCCGAATGAAAAAAGCAGGAACAACAGCATGCCAACGACGATATAAATCGCTGAGACCCTCTCTGCCTGCTCTGGATTTTCCATTGTAGGAAAAATAAACAGGGGCAAACCGAGCAGTAAGCTGACGAGTATATTCCATACGGCATAGCGTTTTTTATGCTTTTCTACATATTCATGTTTGCCTGCGATAGCGACACCGAATGGCGTGGCTTGCCGGCTGAAGATGGGAGTCAAACCCGATGTAACACCCATAATGACAAAAATCAAATACATTAATCTGCTAAATAATTCCATTGCTTACCACTCCCTCTTCAAATCTTTTGAAATCTCTCGTGTCCATGCTTTAACATCAGCCACCGGCACATCGTGAATATAGATATCGACGAGCAGATCTTCCAGACGCTCTTTCAGCTGTTCCTCTAAATCTTCCGGAATTTTATCTGTCGTATTTATCATGTAGCCTCTCTGGCTTTTCACTAAAATCTCCTCATCAACAAGCAAATTGTATGCTTTATTCACTGTATGCATGTTGACGCCCAAATCCCCTGCGAGACTGCGGACACTTGGCAGCATCTCTCCTTTTTTGATTTCACCTTTCACAATTACCTTCTTCAGCTGTTTCATCAGCTGGGTATATATCGGCTCCGTATTCGTTTTATCAATTTCGATGAACATCCGCTCCACTTCCTCTCTGGCCAATTCACTACTTGTTATATAACAAGTATAACAAAAAAGTCATAAGAGGGAAATCTATTTTTAACTAGGATTTAAAAAAATTCCCACCTTCTTGTTCAAACTTGTTCAAGGTTCGGTCCGACTCTTTATCAGAGCACTTTCCCTCATTTTTAATAAGAGTTTATTAGAAAAAGATGAGTAACAGTTGACAGCAGGATTAAAATTTAATAAGATAGACGTATCAAATAAACGGAAGGAGATCACCTCATGA
>CAZKSU010000262.1:0-1921 GCA_964555455.1 uncultured Carnobacteriaceae bacterium | reverse complement strand
GTCCTGGCTGTCCTGGTGGGAACCCGCTATATTCAAGACGGCAGTCTGCAGGTGGGGACCTTGATGGCTTTTATTCAATACACCACGCAGATGCTGAATGCTTTAGTGATGTTTGCAAATCTGCTGACGGTCTTTCCGCGCACGACCACTTCTGTCCAGCGTGTGGAAGAAGTGCTGAACTATCCCTCCAGAAAAGTAGGCGGGAATAAACGTTTAGAACAGGATATTTCAAGCATTGAAGCCAAAAATCTCAGTTTTAATTACCCAGGCAGTCAGCGGAATGCGCTGGAAGACATCAACTTTAAAGTGGAAAAAGGGGAAGTGCTGGGCGTTATCGGAGGAACGGGCTCGGGCAAGTCGACGCTGCTGAAATTGCTGATGCAGTTTTATGATCCGACAGCGGGCCAATTATTGATTAACGGAGAGTCCATTGAAGACTTAGAACCGGCAGCGGTCAGAGAAGAACTGTCCTACGTTCCGCAACAAAACTTTTTCTTTACAAATACGCTGCGTGAAAATATCTATTACGCCAATCCGACGATTGCGGATCAGGAAGTGCACGACTATTTAACGATTACAGACGCACGGGATTTTCTGCCGCAGGAGGAGCCCTTGGAAAGTCACTTGACCCGGGGCGGCCGCAACTTTTCCGGAGGGCAGCGCCAGCGTTTAGCGCTGACTCGTGCGTTGTCCAGAGAAGCTTCGGTTTATATTTTCGATGATTCCTTTTCGGCTTTAGATTACCAGACCGATTATACGATCCGGAAAAACTTGCAGGAGACCCTGGAGCAGGCCATTACCGTAGTGGTGGCTCAAAGGGTGGCGACCATTCACCAAGCCGATAAAATCCTTGTGTTGGAAGACGGCAAAATGGTCGGGTACGGCAATCACGAAACCTTACTTGAAAACAATCAAGTGTACCGGGAAATTGCCCGTTCCCAAGCACAAAACGAAGAGGAGGGTGCACATGACATCTAAAGAAACCATCCGCCGGCTGCTTGCTTATCTGGGCCGCTACAAAAAAGTGCTGGCTGCATCGATTCTGTTCACGCTCTTGGTGACCATTATCCAGATCTCCACGCCGGTGGTGTTAGGGCAGGCCTTTAACCACTTGCAAGTGGCGCTTGCTAATAATGAAGCGGTTGATATGGAATATATTTTGAGACTGGTGATTCTTTTAATTCTTTTGTATATCTTTCTAGGCATCTTCGACATTATCAAAGAGCGAAGCCTTGTCTATCTGTCACAGACACTGACGCGCGATATGCGAGAAGATGTTTCAGAAAAAGTGGAAAAAATACCATTGACTTATTTTGATCACCATTCGACAGGGGATTTAATCTCACGGACAACAAACGACATTGCCAAAATCGGCGACAATATCCAGACATCGGTGAGCCAGATTTTCAACTCGCTGATTCTAGTAACCGGGATTTTAACGATGATGTTCATCATTTCCTGGGAATTGGCATTGGTCTTTTTAGCGACAGTTCCTCTGAACTTTATCGCCGTCCGTTTAATTACAAACAATACGCGGACATTTTTCCAAGACAAATCCAAACGACTTGGAAATATGGTGGGCTACGTGGAAGAAAATTATACGGGGACCGACTTAATCAAAGCTTATAACTACATGGAAGATGCGACCGCAGAGTTTGGCCTCATCAACCGTGAGTTATATGATGTCTCGTGGCGGGCTTCTTTCTTTTCAGGAATTTTACTGCCAATTATGACGTTTATCGGAAACTTAGCTTATGTCTTAATTGCGATTGTCGGGTCCGTTCTGGTCATCTTGAACCGTGTGATGATTGGGGATATTTTAGCTTTCATCCAATACTCTCAGCAAATCAGACGGCCGCTTGAATCCATTGCTGAAATGGCCAATACGCTGCAAGAAACCTTGGCCTCATCTGAACGTGTC
>CAZKSU010000261.1:0-1932 GCA_964555455.1 uncultured Carnobacteriaceae bacterium | reverse complement strand
AAGAACAAATGAAGGGCGGATGATTAGTATGAGAGAAATATTTACGAATCGAGCAAAAACGGCATTAGAGAACGCACAAACTGAAGCGAAAAAGCTCCGCCATCGTATGGTTGGAACTGAACATATTTTATTAGGTTTAGTCCTTGAACAAGATGGAATTGCCGGCAAAACATTGAGAGAGGCCTCGCTAACAGCCGATGACGTTCGCGATGAAATTGAACATTTAATTGATTATGGACCGACTCAAAAAGACGGAGAAGAACCATTAGAGAACCTAGTGTTGCCTTATTCGCCGCGTGCCCGGCAAATCATGTCTTATTCGGCAGATGAAGCCAGAAAATTAAATAGCCCGTTAATCGGGACGGAACATTTATTATTAGGTTTATTACGCGATGAGAATATTTTGTCGTCTCAAATTATGAAAAACCTGAATTTGAGTTTATCTAGAGTCCGTCAAACGGTCGCTAGAAAACTGGGAGTGACTTTAAATACTGAGTCAAGAAAGAGTTCGCGCAGTAAAACTCCTGGCAAAGACCCGAATAAATCAAAAACACCTACTTTAGATTCTGTTTCGCGCGATTTAACGAAAGCAGCGAGAGAAGATAAACTCGATCCGATTGTAGGGCGCGAGGTAGAAGTTCGCCGCATTACGCAAATTCTGAGCAGGCGTACTAAAAATAACCCTGTGCTTGTAGGTGAACCCGGTGTAGGTAAAACAGCGATTGCTGAAGGGTTTGCTCAAAAGATTATTGCTGGCCAAGTCCCGCCTAGCTTAATGAACAAACGACTGATGGCCCTTGATATGGGTTCACTAGTAGCTGGTACAAAATACCGTGGTGAATTCGAAGAGCGCATGAAGAAAATTATTGATGAAGTGGATGAAGATGGACAAGTTATTCTCTTCATTGACGAACTGCATACGCTAATTGGTGCAGGTGGAGCAGAAGGTGCCATTGATGCATCGAATATTCTGAAACCAGCTTTAGCGCGCGGCGAACTGCAGACGATTGGTGCGACAACTTCCGACGAATACCAGAAGTACATTGAAAAAGATGCGGCATTGGAACGACGATTTGCCTCGGTCTTGGTCAATGCACCAACGCATGATGAAACCATTGATATTCTAGAAGGCTTGAAGAGCCGTTATGAGGCCCATCATAATGTGACGATTTCGTCTGAAGCGATTAAGTCAGCGGTAACTCTGTCTTCCCGTTATATTCAAGACCGCGAATTGCCAGACAAAGCGATTGATTTGATGGACGAATCCGCAGCGAAAGTCCGCTTAGATTTAAGTGACGGAGCTTCTCCGCACAAAAAGGAAATGGACAAACTTTCTGAGCTGATTCAAGAAAAAGAAGAAGCGATTTTAAATCAAAACTTTGAAGTGGCAGCTAAAATCCGCCAAGAAGAAATTGAACAAACGGAAAAAATCGAACAATTGATGCAAGGGAAAAAAGAAGACCGCCCAGTTGTAACGGCTGAAGATATCGCGGATGTTTTAGGACAATGGACAGGTATCCCAGTGAACGAACTGCAAGAAACTGAAAGTGTGAAGCTGCAAAACCTGGAAGACACCCTGCATGAACGTGTCATCGGTCAAGACCAAGCGGTAACGGCGATTGCTAAAGCTGTCCGCCGAGCGCGCAGCGGGATCAAAGATCCAAAACGCCCAATTGGTTCCTTTATGTTCTTAGGGCCGACAGGTGTCGGTAAGACTGAGCTGGCTAAGACGCTTGCTGAAGTTATGTTCGGTTCAGAAGATGATTTGATTCGTATTGATATGTCTGAATACATGGAAAAATACTCAACGAGCCGTTTAGTCGGTTCACCTCCAGGATATGTCGGATATGATGAAGGAGGACAATTGACGGAAAAAATTCGTCAAAAGCCTTATTCAGTTATTCTGTTAGATGAGATTGAAAAAGCTCACCC
>CAZKSU010000260.1:0-1939 GCA_964555455.1 uncultured Carnobacteriaceae bacterium | reverse complement strand
AAGAGAAACTTTTGCCTTTGGATGGTATTTAAGAACATACAAAAGAGCAATTTCAGTATCTGTATCGTCTTTATCGGAAGGAAAGTTTAAAACCTTACCGGCTGCTTGATCCAGCTCTTTTTTTTCTTCCGGAGTCATTGAATCAAAATCACCTAACGCGATATCCACTCGAATCTCTTCTTCCATCGCGTATAAAGCTCCGCGGTCGACTCCAATCACTAGGCCTTCATCCGTAATCAGCGGCTGAATCCCTTCTTCTTTTGGTGCTCCTAATATAATATGAACAGTTTCCATTTAGTTCACCAAGTCTTTAAGTCTCTGGATTTGATCAGCTGGAGATGCGGCGCCAAAAATGTTTGAACCAGCTACAAAGACATCCGTGCCGGCTTGATGGCAGAGCTGAATCGTTTCCTCATTCACTCCCCCATCGACTTGTATCAGATAAGACAGATCATGTTCTTTTCGATACCCGTCTAAGGTTTCGACTTTAGTCAGCATTTCTGGAATAAATGACTGCCCGCCAAAGCCTGGATTCACTGTCATCACAAGGACCATATCCACTAAGGACAATACGGGTTCAATAAAGGAGACAGGTGTGCCTGGATTAATCACTACTCCAGCAAAAATGTTGTACGACTTAATCTGCTGAATCACTTGGTGAATGTTGGTGGTGGCTTCAGCATGAACCGTTAAACCTGTAGCCCCTGCCTCGACAAAGCCCTGAATCATTTTCTCCGGCTCTTTTACCATCAAATGAACATCCAGCGGCAAATCGGTATAACTTTTTGCGGCAGCCACTACATTCGGACCAAATGTCAGATTCGGCACAAAATGGCCATCCATGACGTCAATATGAATCCAATCTGCTCCGCCTCGGTCAAGCATCTGGATGTCTTCCCCTAATTTTGATATGTCTGCACTTAAAATGGAAGGTGCAATTTTCCCCATATTATCCACTACCTTCTATATAAATAATAATTAATATTTTGGTTTACGATTCTGAACTTCAGTTAATATCTGTAAATAGTTTTCGTAACGGAAAGAAGCAATTTCTCCCGTTTCAACCGCTGCTTTCACTGCACATTTCGGCTCGTTCTGGTGGACACACCCTCTAAACTTGCACTTGTGTTTAATTTCTCTCATTTCCGGAAAACAAGACGATAATTCCACCGGTTCAATTTCTTCAAATTGAAAAGCACTAAAGCCAGGCGTATCCGCAAAGCGTCCGCCTAAGAGCGGGAACAGCTCGGTATGGCGCGTGGTATGCTTCCCGCGCCCCAGCGCTTTCGATGTTGTAGCGGTTTTGATGTCAAAGTCCGGGTTCAGATAATTTAACAAGGTGGACTTCCCGGCTCCCGATTGTCCGATAAAAACAATCAGTTTATTTTCAAAGTACTCTTTGAATCTTTCGTGGAGTTCTGCTTTTAAATCGTCTACTTCTTCCACATTCACGGCAATAAATGGATAGCCGATTTTCGTATAGATTTCCTCATAACGTGCGATTTCTTCTCTTTCCTGCTCGCTTGCTAAATCCATTTTAGAAAGATAAATAATGGGATCAATTTTTCTGTATTCTAACATCACTAGAAAACGATCGAGCAGCTGCGTGGAAAAAGCTGGACTCATGACAGAAGAGACAACTACGCCTGTGTCTACATTAGCGATAGGCGGCCGTCTTAATTCGTTTTTGCGCGGTTTAATTTCTAATAACGTGCCTTCATCCAGTGTTTCGCTTTTGAATACCACATAGTCACCGACTAAGGGTGTGATCCCATCTAAACGAAACACTCCGCGCCCTCTTGTTTGATAAGTGGTATTGTTCTCATCTGTAATATAATAAAATCCGCTGAGTGCTTTTGTAATTTGACCTTCTTGCAAAAACATTGCCCCTTTCTTTTATTCGGAAGAAACACCTGGAGAGACAGTAGTTTCTTCAATA
>CAZKSU010000259.1:0-1940 GCA_964555455.1 uncultured Carnobacteriaceae bacterium | reverse complement strand
AATCAAGCATTAGTAGTAGAAGAAATCTATCAAAATGCTGAAGAATTTGGCTTAGTAGTAATTGGTCAGCGGGAAAATAGTCAAGAAATTGAAGCACTATTATTAGAGAATCGTTTCCAGCCTTTAGATTATCGATATGAAGAGCTGCCGGCTGAACGTCTGAGAAGTCAACGGCAATTATCAGCAGATAATCGCAAGGAAGCAGAAAATCTACGTAATAGCTTAGCGGGTATGGAAAATGAACTTGTGCAGTTAAAAATTGCTGAAGAAGTTATGTTTGCAGAATTTGAACGCTTAAAAGCAGAACAAGGTACTTTACAAACCTCTCAATTATTTGCAGTAGAAGGATGGACTCTGGCTGAAGAAGCTGAGAAAGTTACTTCGGATATTCGTCAAGAATTTGGAGATGATGTCTTCCTTGAACTGCACGAGGTTAAAGATGAAGAGGTAGAAGATGTCCCGGTTCAATTGAAGAATAATGGGTTTTCTGAACCTTTCGAAATGATTACTACTATGTACGCTACACCGAAATACACAGAGTTGGATCCAACACCATGGGTATCGCCTTATTATTGGTTTTTCTTTGGAATGATGATGGCAGATGCAGGCTATGGTCTTTTTATGTGGATAGCTACTATCATCCCATTAAAATTCTTTAACTTAACACCTGGTATAAAAAAATTCTTGCGTTTCGGGCATGCGTTAAGTTATGCCACAGTTATATGGGGCCTAATTTACGGTTCTTTCTTTGGAGCAAGTCTGCCATTTAGCTTACTCTCTCCAACTGAAGATGTAATTGAAGTGCTTGCTTTATCAATTGGATTTGGTTTTATTCAAATTATCAATGGTCTAGCTTTAAATACTTATATACAATGGAAAACTAATAAACTGGCTGCTATTAAAGATGGTTTAGCTTGGATAATCATTTTATTCGGTTTTTTACTGGCCGTTATCGGACCACTTTTATTCGATATACAAATTCTAACTACTATAGGGCTTGGAATGGCTGGATTTGGTGCGTTGCTAGTATTAGGAATAGCGATTATATCTCAAGATAATAAATTTGCCGGATTAGCGGTAGGGCTCTATGATTTATATGGGGTTTCGAGTTATTTGGGGGATTTAGTATCCTATAGTCGTCTAATGGCTTTAGGAATCGCTGGGGGATCAATTGCTTTAGCGTTTAATATTTTAATTCAATTTTTACCGCCAGTAGCGCGGTTTACAGTCGGAATATTACTCTTTGTCTTCCTGCATTTATTCAACATCGGTTTATCGCTCTTAAGTGCATATGTGCACGGGGCACGTTTAATCTTTGTGGAGTTCTTTGGGAAGTTTTATGAAGGTGGCGGAAAAGCTTTTGCGCCATTAAAAATGTTAGAAAAACATATTAGAATTAAATAATTAGGAGGCACATTTTAATGGAAAACTTTATGACACAATATGGTGGACAATTTTTAGCGATTATGGGGATTGCATTTGCAGTTATCTTCTCAGGTTTTGGATCTTCGGTTGGGGTAGGACAAACTGGGGCGGCAGCTGCAGCGTTAACTAAAGATCAACCAGAGAAGTTTGTTCAATCATTAATCTTACAGTTATTACCGGGTACTCAAGGTTTATACGGGTTCGTTATTGGTTTCTTGATTTACTTACAGCTAGATCCAGCAATGCCAGTAGAAGTAGGCGCAAACTTATTGATTGCTTCTTTACCTATAGCTTTTGTTGGCTGGATTTCAGCGGTATATCAAGGACGTGCAGCAACAGCAGGTCTGCAAATCTTAGCTAAACGACCTGAAAATGTTACAAACGCAATTATTTACTCTGTAATGGTTGAAACATACGCAATCTTAGCATTCGTTATTTCATTCTTACTTGTTCAAGCATAAGGAGGATATCTCTAGTGGCTAATATTGAAACTTTACAAAACAAAATATTGGAGA
>CAZKSU010000258.1:0-1963 GCA_964555455.1 uncultured Carnobacteriaceae bacterium | reverse complement strand
AAGATAAAGAGAGATTATTTTGACTTTCCCCGCCTTTCCTTCAGGCTAAAAGCTCATCATAGAGCCGCTGCTCTATGTCTTCCCAGCTAACGTTGTCGTGGTCGCATGTATCTTCCACCCGCCAATAGAATTTAGATCCTTCTTTCTTCACCTGCAGTCCATCGCAGTAGTTGTAAATTGTTCCGATGTTGGTTATATGTTATCTAATGCTGCATATTGCGGGATAACTACAGATTCTTCAAGCTTTACGCCCTCTATGCTCTTTCCGAGTCCTTCCATCTGCAGATCTGAAAGACGATGGGAAACACAGGCTATCACCAATGCCAGTCCCTCTTTGTCAAATCCTTTGAGTTTAATTATATCTATCAATTCAACAAATACGTCGGCCAATTCCGGTACCTCATCTTCGTCGACACTTCACTCGGTTCTTAATAATTTTTCAGAACAAGCCCTTTACCCTAATTTGTAATAAAGTGGAATAACGGGTCCTACATATTATAGTCGCCTACTATAATGTTATCAAATCTGATATTTTGGAAAATTTAAAAATTTTCGCAATATAAATATTCGAATAAGGTTCATATCCTCTTTTTTCTAATGGATGAAGTTCATTATAGTTTTTTGGTCTTCGTAATCCTCTTATCTCTCCTCCTAATTTAATTCCATATTTCCTTTCAGCTACTTCAAAATGAGTTAGGTAATATGAACCATTTTTATTTCTATCGGCGTTTTCGGATGATGTAATAGAAATGTCAGGATTTGTACCTATTCCGGCGATCATTTTTAGGTTAACGGTTACCCCGTTAATATTTTTATAAAATTTTAATCCGACTCCGCCATTAAATAAATGGTCATTTGTGGTGCTAACGTGTTCTCCACCTGTAATTCTCCTATTCCGTAAAGTGTAATCACCAACTCTATCTGGTGCAACTTGAAGGTTTACCTCACTCGTTATCTCATTGTTTGTAATAAAATCTGTGGTTTTTCGTAAAAATTCTAAATGAGCTACAAAAAATAGTGGAAATCCGTCTTTTATTTTCCAAGTTGGTGAAATTGAAAGGGCTAGATACGATTCTACCTTACTTACATTATTAACATAATCTTGTCGTAAAATCGTAATAAGACCATCATCATTTACGTTGTTGACTCTAGAGTATGAAGTCGATTCCGTTTGACCGTAAGATTTTGGAATAAAGGTTCCTTGGTTAAATCTTAAATCCAATCCTAGATTTCTTCCTACTTTAGATGAATCTAAGGAGGGAATAAAGGTGTTAACGTCATAATATAATCCTGAGGTTTGTGTTGTAGCGATTAGATTAAGGTTAAAGCCTATTGAGAACAGGACATCATTAATTAATGTTTTTGATGTATGCTCCTCACCATTTGATGTAGTAGGGTTTTTTGGATCATCCTCGGCCACCTCTTCTTCTTCTGTTACGGTAACATTTTGTGCACTCACATTTGTAAACGCTATAGTGAATACAATAAAGGTAAGAATAGTAGTAATTAGTTTCATGGAAATTTTGTTTATTTATGGAGAATTAAAATTATTTTTTGATAAAAATATACAAACTTCCCCAGCCGGAAAATACCCCTTTAGGGGTATTTTTATTATCAATAGGATATTCATCAGTTCAGTAGTTTAAATCCACCATTCTCAATCTCCTTATACAGCGTATTCCCGGACTTCGTGGACCGTGTAGGGGAGGAAGACCTCGGCCATTTCCGCTACTTCCGCTGCGACGATAGCCATCTACGTTTTCACACAAATCTTCACGGTCCTCCAAGTCACCCGTACTGCCTGCTCCTTGCTGCAGAGATTGCGAGGCACCTTCTTGTTTTACTCCGTGACCCTGAGCAGTCGGTCGGAGAGTCTTCCTGATGCGGGTAAGCCGTCATCTGTTTGGAATAAATTCCTCTAATTAATGTTTGTCTCCCGTTAAATTTTCTTTTGACATAAACA
>CAZKSU010000257.1:0-2000 GCA_964555455.1 uncultured Carnobacteriaceae bacterium | reverse complement strand
TTTTACAAACAGGTGCGCCACTTATGGCTTCACGTGCTGGGGTTCCAAACGAAATGTCACAAATTGTTATTGCATCCATTGTGTTCTTTGTAGGAGCGTATTTCCTTGTTGAATGGCTATTTGAGAAATTTGGTCACAGCCGTGCACAAGGACCGTCAGAAGCGGAAATTGAAGGAGGCGGAAGTGAATGAATATAGTTAATGTTTTACAATTAATCGTTACAAGTTCGTTGATGTATTCTGCTCCTTTAATTTTAACGGCTATTGCTGGAACATTCTCAGAACGAAGTGGAGTAGTAAACATTGGTTTAGAAGGGATTATGGTGATGGGTGCTTTTGCCTCTGCCGTATTCAACATTGAATTCATTGAAGTTTTTGGAGGGATGACGCCTTGGGTGGCTATGTTGTTTGGTGGATTCATCGGCTTAGTTTTTTCGAGTCTCCACGCAGTCGCAACAGTGAACTTACGGGCAGATCATATTGTTTCTGGGACGGCACTGAATTTACTTGCTCCTGGTTTAGCCGTGTTCCTTGTAAGAGTGCTATATGACCGGGCACAAACAGGGCCTTTACCTGACTCTTTTGGTATCAGCTCTATTCCATTACTTAAAGACATCCCGATTATTGGAGATATCTTCTTCACGAACGTGACGCCTTTAGGTTATTTAGGAATTATTATCGGAATTATTGGCTGGTTCGTTCTATTTAAAACACCATTTGGCTTACGCTTGAGAGCAGTAGGAGAGCATCCAGTAGCTGCTGAATCAGTGGGTATTAACGTTTACCTCTATAAGTATGCTGGAGTCCTCATTTCTGGATTCTTAGGTGGAATGGGTGGAGCTATGCAAGCCCAAGCCATCTCAAATGAGTTCGGGGTATTAGTAATTAGTGGACAAGGGTTCATGGCTATGGCCGCGATGATCTTTGGAAAATGGCATCCAATCGGTGCAACTTTTGCAGCCATCTTCTTTGGTTTTGCACAAAGTTTAGCTCGTGTTGGACACTATATTCCAGTCATTCAAGATGTGCCGACAATCTACTTACAGATACTACCTTACGTGTTTACAATTATTGTGCTTGTCGCATTCATTGGTCGATCTGAAGCGCCGGCAGCACTTGGACGTCCATATGTTCGAAGTAAATAATCGTTTCACTTAAAACAACTAGTAAAATAAAAGAGATTTACGTATTGAATCCTGCGAGTAAGGCGAATACGTAAATCTCTTTTTATTTTTATCTTTTTTCGATTACATACAAATAAGGCGGATTGTTTTTCTGATTGACAAATTTATAGCTCAACACTTGAAACTCTTTTTGATCAAGCTCCATGACGAATGTATCGACAGCTTGCTTTTCCTCTTGTCCGCCTTCATGTCCTGAATAAATCATCAAGGACAAAATACCGCCTTTTCTCAGTCGAAGCAGTGACTGTTCAATCGCGAGCAGAGTAGTCGCTGGTTTGGTGATAACCGATTTGTCTCCACTCGGCAGATAGCCTAAATTGAAAACAACAGCACTCACATTTGCCTCTTCAGGAACATATTCCTCTATTTTTTCATGCCCGTCTAATATAAGTTCTGTTTGCGGAAGCAAACCCGTCAGCAGCAATTTTTCTTTTGTTTTTTCAATCGCTTCTTCTTGAATATCAAAGCCATATACTTTTCCGGCTGCTCCAACTGCTTTTGCAAGAATCACGGTGTCATTCCCATTTCCCACCGTTGCGTCAATGACTGTATCTCCTGGGACAATTGCTTGTTTTAGTAATTCCTGTGAAAAACGTAAAGGTGTTTGTAACATATTATTTCTCCTGTTCTATTTTATTTCACTTTTGAGTTTATTACAAAGCGGTTACAAAAGATTAAGATACTATTATTTAACACGTTTTTGTATCATTCTATAGTATAATAATCTAAATCCATCTACAACAGAATATATGATTTGTTGTTGTGTGGCAAAGAAAAAACAGTTGGGAGCTGCTCAAATGACAAAATTACCTTTCAA
>CAZKSU010000256.1:0-2006 GCA_964555455.1 uncultured Carnobacteriaceae bacterium | reverse complement strand
AACACACGAATGGGCTCTCCCGCTTCAATTTGTTTTTCAAGGTAGTGCTGGTTAAAGAAAGTCACCGGTACAATGACATGGTCGACATTCATCCGAAAAGACAGCCGGCTTTTCTTTCGTCCGTAAAATTGCACATAGGCTTGCGCAATCACGGTTCCTTCCAACACGACCTTTTGCCGATCTTCAATCGTTTCGATGTCTTTAACGGTTAAATCCTCATGGCGGAAAGGAAAATAAGTGAGCAAGTCCCACACGGTCTGGATCTCTAATTTTTCAAGAGCCTTTAGCCGTTTCTCCCCGACTCCTTTTAACTGACTGACTTTTTCATTCATTAAACGTTCCAAGTGGTCTCTCTCCTCTCTTTACAATACAAAAAGCGAACAAAAAAGAATAAAGTACAAGGTACTAGATGCTTTCTTGTTCGCACGTGTATTATTATTCAACTGAAATAAGCAGCGGGTAAACAGGTTGTCCCCCGTCATGTGTTTCAACTTCAATTTCAGGATATAATTTTTCTAGTTGTTCAACAAGAGAATCGACTAAGCTTTCTTCGGCATTTTCACCGTATAAAATCGTGATGATTTCACTCTCTTCAGTGACCATTTTCTTAATGGTTTCCATACTCGTCGTTTCTAAGTCGGGATCGGTCACTTGGATGTCTCCATCAATGAGGCCCATATAGTCGTCTTTTTTAATTTCTAACCCGTTGATTTCAGTGTCGCGAATCGCAAAAGTAATCTGACCAGAAACCACATAGTTCAATTCCTCTGTCATCATCTCTTGGTTTTCTTCTAGACTGCCTTGCGGGTTAAAAGCAAGCATCGCATTTAATCCTTGTTGAACCGAACGTGATTCCACTACCGCTGCATTGATCTCCGAAACTTCAGTGGCTTGCTTTGCAGCCATAAAGATATTGCTGTTGTTCGGCAGTAAAATATAATGATTGGCTGGTACTTCTTCCATTGCATCTAGGAAGTCTTGGGTGCTAGGGTTCATGGTCTGGCCGCCTTCAATCACGTAATCTACGCCAAAGCTTTCAAACAATTCTTTGACTCCTGCACCAGCTGCTACAGAGATAACTGCTATTTCTTTTACTTCTTTCTTGGCCGGTTGCTCTTTTAGAGTGGCCGTTGCTGTTTGAGTGCCGTGATCAAGTGCGGAATGCTGTTCACGCATATTGTCTACTTTAATTTTAATTAAAGAGCCAAATTTTTGTCCGTAATTCATCACTTCACCCGGTGTTTCAGTATGCACATGCACTTTGACTACTTCCTCATCGGCAATCACAAGCAAGGAATCGCCCAATTCATTTAAATGGTTTCTGAATTCATCGTAGTCAAACTCACTGTCTACGGTCTCGCCTTCGCCTAAGCGAACCATAATCTCCGTACAGTAGCCGAATTCAATATCTTCTGTATTAATAATGTCATGCACGGCATTTCGATGATGTTCTGCACGAATTAATTCATCTAACTCAGGCTCTTCTTGTGTTTCAATCTTCTCACCTGTAAGCGATGACAAAAAGCCTTCGTAGACATAGACAAGACCTTGGCCTCCACTATCCACTACACCCACTTCTTTTAAAACAGCTAGCAATTCGGGTGTATTCTCTAGCGAAGTGTTGGCTTCATCTAAAATAGCTCGCATGACTTCAATGATATTATCCGTCTCTTCAGCTTTTGCTTTCCCAGCTTCCGCTGATTCACGAGCCACCGTTAAAATCGTTCCCTCAACAGGTTTCATGATGGCTTTATAGGCAGCATCTACTCCTGCTTGAAAAGCTTGAGCAAATTCCCAAGCATTAATGTCTTTTTTCGATTCAATGGATTTACTGAAGCCTCTGAACAATTGGGATAGAATAACTCCCGAGTTCCCGCGGGCTCCCATCAGTAAACCTTTTGACAGGGCTTGACCAATTTCACCGATATGGTCGGCGTCGCTTTCTTTGGCTGCTTTTGCTCCACTAGAGAACGTCAAATTCATGTTTGTTCCTGTATCTCCATCCG
>CAZKSU010000255.1:0-2034 GCA_964555455.1 uncultured Carnobacteriaceae bacterium | reverse complement strand
AAAACCCGACAATCGCTCAAAACCGAAAAGCAAGACATGATTATGACATCTTAGAAACGATCGAAGCAGGCATCGTTTTAAAAGGTACTGAAATCAAATCTATCCGCAATGGACAGATTAGTTTGCAGGATGGTTTTGCAGGCTTTAGAGGCGATGAGTTGTGGTTATATAATGTGCATATTCCACATTTTAAAGAAGGGAATCAATTTAACCACGATCCTCTTCGGACACGTAAATTGCTCTTGAAACGGAAAGAGCTGAACCGTTTGATGGGACTTTCCCAGCAAGCCGGGCATACGCTGGTTCCATTAAAAGTATATATTAAAAATGGAGTAGCAAAAGTACTGATCGGTCTCGGCCGCGGGAAGAAACAATACGACAAGCGAGAAAGCATTAAACGGAAAGACCAAGAACGTGATATTAAACGGGCACTAAAAGATCGATACAGTTAAATAAAGAAGAACACGGCTTTTCCTTGAGAAAAGTCGTGTTTTTTTGTGTGTATTAGACAGGAGAAAAGTTTTTTTACAAAGCGTTTCAATATCTTTCTGTTATTTGTTAATGCTACTATAAATCATGTAAGCATTTTATGTCAGTGGATTTTGAATAGGGCTGCGGAGATAAAAAGGTACGTTTGCCTGCACAAATAAAATAGCATACAAATAGAAAACACAGCTTTTCTAAAAGAAGAGATGTGTTTTTGCCTTGGTTAAAAATCGATTGATTCAGTATTTGTGCTAATCAGGCTCTCATGCTGTTCATTCCTTGCTCATAAAATAGTTGACAAAAAGTGTTTAAAAACATATACTATCATTATCGTTTGTAAAACTACAATGTAGTTAAACGGGTGATAAGAATCAAACATATAGAAAAAATGGATGAAGGCAGGAGAATCAGAGATTATGATAAAAAAGACAAATCTTCCTAAACTGGCTATTTTATTATTGGCCTTGTTTAGTATTTTTATCGGGCAGACACAAAGTGTTGAGGCTCAGAGTGAAAGAACGTATATTATCGGAACCGACACGACTTACGCTCCCTTTGAATACGTCAACGAAGAGGGCGAGATGGTCGGAATTGATATGGACTTGCTAGAAGCCATCGCAGAAGACCAAGGATTCGATTACGAAGTACAAGCCCTTGGCTTTAACGCGGCCTTACAGGCACTGGAAGGCAATCAAGTCGATGCCGTCATCGCCGGTATGGGAATCACCGACGAACGGCAGGAGGTCTTTGATTTTTCCGATCCTTATTATTCTTCCGGTTCTCAATTCGCTGTTGCTGAAGGCAGTGACATTGAAAGTTTTGAAGATTTAGAAGGACTGAGCGTGGCGGTAAAAACGGGAACGACCGGTTATACTGTCGCTGAAGGGTTGGCGGATGAATATGGCTTCACGCTGAACACCTTTGATGATTCGGTCAATATGTACGAGGATTTAACAGTTGGAAACTCGCAAGCAGTCGTGGAAGACTATCCGGTCATGCTGTATGCCGCTTCTACTGGACGAGTGGATTTAAAGCTGATTGAAGATCAGCAAGCCGTTTCTGATTTTGGTTTTGCAGTGAATAAAGGCCAAAACCGTGAACTGCTGCAAATGTTCAATGACGGTTTAGCCAATATCCGCGCCTCCGGTGAATATGAGGAAATCATCGCCCGTTACCTGGGTGAGGAAGCCTTAGCGAAACAAAGCGATGCCGGAAATATTTTTACGCAATTTATAAATAACGCCGGACCGCTTTTCCGAGGCTTATGGACAACGATTTGGATTACGCTGGTCTCTTTCTTGATTGCTTTGATATTCGGAATTATCGTAGGCTTGATGCGAACGAGCCAAAACACACTGTTTACAGGCTTAGCCGGATTTTACATTGATATTATGCGCGGGGTGCCCCTTATTGTCCTCTCGTTCTTTATCTATTTCGGTATTCCGCAAATGACGGGACTGCAATTCGGCGCATCGATTGCCGGAATCATCACTTTAAGCTTAAACGCGACAGCTTATATTGCGGAAATTATCCGCGGAGGAATTCAAG
>CAZKSU010000254.1:0-2041 GCA_964555455.1 uncultured Carnobacteriaceae bacterium | reverse complement strand
GAGGACAGATTTTTTGCTGTTTTCATGTCAGTTTCTGATGAGCAGCTTTCTTTTGCCGGATGTCTTTTTTTAAGGTAGCCAAAGCTTCAGTCAGTTCATGCGTTGTCTCAAAATTGGCTTCTTCATTTGTGATAAAAGCAATCGTAATCGTCGCCAAAGGATACTTCCGTTCTTTACCGGAACGGCTTTCTGAAATGATGTATCCTTTTTCTTTATCCTGCAGGTTGTAGTAAGTCATGACTTCAGATTTAAAACGCTGAGCGATGGGTTTTAATTCCTTTTTTAAAAGATACGAGTCACTGATAATGAGAAAATCATCACCGCCGATATGACCGACAAAGTGATCATTGCCCAGGGTGTCTTTTAAAATATTGGCGAGCAGCCGGATCACCTGATCGCCTTTTTCAAAACCATACACGTCATTATACGCTTTGAAATGATCAATATCGATGTAGGCGACGGCATACTCCAGAGATTCATTCATCATCTCAAGGAGCCTAGCTTCAATGCTGTTATTGCCAGGCAGACCTGTTAGAGGGCTGAGGGACCGGGCCGAAGAAACTTCAATCTCCATTGCTTTTTGCAGGATATTTTTAATGGATACCGTCCCAATATATGTATTGTTCTCGGTCACGACGATAAAGTCATACAATTTACTTTGAGGACGCTCCATCGCCAAATGAGCTACAATATTAATCGGCATTTTCGCATCGACCTGTAAAAAGTCTCTATCCATGATCGAATCTACCGTTTTCTTTTGATTGAGGGTAAAGCCATAACGGCCGCTTAAGGTGGTTGTCAGTTTTTCTTTTGTCAATACGCCTACTGGCAATCCATTTTCGGTGATGCAAAAACCATTGCACCATTCCTCATTCTGCGTCACTTCATAAGCTTCGCCAATCCGCATCGACTGAGGAGCTGTCTTTGTAGCCTCTACTAATTCACTAATCATGGAATGGGAAACATTTTGAGAAGCGATTTTAGTTAAGGTTGAATGGATGCGTTTAATCATTTGTTTAGCTCCGACTGGAAGGTCTTTGATTTCAGGAGCCGGCTTTTGAATAAGGTAGCCTTGTGCACAATGCACGCCTAGTTTCGTTAAAGCAGCTAATTCCTCATATGTCTCCACACCTTCAGCAATCAGCAAAATATTTGAGGCTTTTGCGAATTCAACGATGGCTTTAACCAAGCTGCGTTTTATGCGGTCTTTATCCATCCCGCGTACTAACTGCATCGCGACTTTGAGGTAGTTCGGCTTAATGTCTGCTACAAGATGTAAACCTGAATAACCAATCCCAGCATCATCAATTGCCAGCAGGAAATTGTGTTTTTTATAGTGGGAAGCGGCTTTTTTGAAACTCTCCTGATCTTTAGCAATGGCTTCTTCCGATAATTCAAAAATAACATTTTCAGTTGGGATACTGTACTTCCCGAGAAAATCACGCGCAGAATTTTCTTGAAAATCTATGTCTTTGACCACTTCAGGTTCGACATTTAAAAATAGTTTTTTGTTATGAGGAGGGTGCAGGTGAAATTGGGCAACATCCAAAGCGTTCGTCTGGCAGAGCAGCTCTAAATCCCATAAAACATTCTGTTCTTTGGCCGCTGCCAACATCTTCTCAGGACGATTAAAATCCTGCTTAGAAATGGCTTGATTCAGCGCCTCGTAACCTAAGATGCTTCCATTTCGGAGAGAAACAATTGGCTGGAACAATGTCTCGATTTGCTTATTTTTCAAAAAATGATTTAAGGCTTTCTCACTTTTACTCATTCTCTGTCTGTTTCCCTTCGCTTTTATTCATCACGTTTCAATTTTATACCTGTAGTATATAATAACGGTTAAAAAATAGAAACACTATTCGGTTAATTGTAGAGACAAGCCAATCGGATAAGCTGCAGGAAATAAAAAAGCCCTCCGCGAATCTGCGGAGGGCTGCTTGTCCTTTAAATGAACACCATCATAGTGGGAACGGTAATAATCGCCAGAACGGTTGAAACGAAAACAACTTTTGAAGACAATTCAACATCTAAGTCATAGCTG
>CAZKSU010000253.1:0-2087 GCA_964555455.1 uncultured Carnobacteriaceae bacterium | reverse complement strand
ACTGGGCAGATGAGCATGAAGATAAGCTACGGGAAGTTATTATGAAGCGGTTCGATAAGTAGGTGAGGGGTATTTGGAATGGAAGATTTTACCCATAAGCAACGACCGCTCCAATAAAATCCGTATAAATTGAGAGGTTCACGGCCTGCCCCGTGCTTGATACGGGGTACGGTGGTGTGAGCTTGCCTGAGGTGCACCCCGTCAGAGAGATCTGACGGGGCCGTCTACTCGATTATGCGATGTGTCATTGTCTTAATACAGTTTTCTCATTCGATCCATGTATCCATAATTTTTCCAATAGTCCTCAAGTCCCGAAAACTCTAAAGTAACGGGGTTTTCTTCAAAACTCCAGAAGTCTTGTGGTTGCTTTTTATAGTCCTGTAAAGCTCTATTAAAGACGTCTGTCGTCCTCAATTCAATGTCGCTTGTGGAGTTATGATAGGCTCGCCACTTCATCGCGGCTTCTGTGTCCCAGTCTGTTTTATCGCCTGCGACAAGCAGAAATCTGAATTTAGCAACAGCGCCAAATATTCTTTTCTTTTCATGAGAATTTTCATGAAAATAGCGTTGCCATGTTTTTACTTGTTCAATTGCAGCATTTAACTCGGCTGTCGGTTTACCGTCAGTGTTAAAAATTCTCATTTTGGGTTTTTCAACTTCCGTTAGGACCCATTCTGGTCCATCCGAATTATCGTTTAACCAAGCAAAATCGCATCTTAATTTTGCACCCAAAGAAATTTCACGAAAAACAGGTTGAATGCCTCCCTTTCTAGAATACAAGTGATAAAATAGAAACGAACTATCTTTTAGGACACTTAATAATTTTGTTTCTGAATTATTGTCAAAAGCCTCCTTCAGGTCAGTCTCAACCTTTGGGATGTTCCATATAGGCGTCTTGTTCACTGTCATTATTTCTATTCCTTTTTACAGCCAAATATTAGGTGACGATTAGGTAAAAGGTTTTCACTTTGGTCTATATTTATCTACAAACTTTTTAAATTCTTTAACCATTTCTTTTGTGAGAAGGTCTTCATTTTGTCTGTATTCATGAACTATTTTATTTCTTATTAAATAGTAATGTCTCAGCTTTTGTTGTTCGTCTTCCGGTATTACTCCAGCGTCATTTAGAAACTTAAATGCAAAACCGAATCCTTTATCAGGAACACCCGTCAAAGAGTTGTCCCAAGCCATACTGTGCATTTCGGTTTCTAGGATTGTCCAGTTTTCAAGGAATTCCGCAAGTAGTTTTGCCTTGTCCGTTTTCGGTCTTACTAAAATTACGCCATAGAGCTTATGAAAGAGCTCATTTGCCAGTGCTGCATATACTTCCACGTTGGCTCTTTCTACCGTCAAGCCATTGCCTTGATGATAAAGTTGATTTCTTAGTCGGTGATACCACTCTATAGCGCCTAAGTCAATACCTATAATTCTAGCAGAAGAATGTTTCTCCAGAGCATCAAGAAGAGCTGGAAAACTTTCAGAAATTTCTTGGTATTCCTTTCTTGATATTGTCAGACCAGTAATCCGCTTGGGAAGACCTAAGAACGTCTTGATGATTAATTCAACAGCATTGTCAATGGCGATCATCGCTAGGCGTCTATTTGTGTCGTTATCATCATCTAACAAGTCAAGCCCATGCTTAAGGATTTCTCCAGGCCCCGAAGCCCAAGGTGGCAATTCATTAATATTAGGAATTGCCATATTTACCACTCTTGTTTTAGTTCTTGGTTAAAATAATATGAAACCCTTTCGTCAAGAGTTTCCAAAATCTTCTCGAAGCGAGAAACAAAATTCTCTAGGTCAATTTCAATATTGCCAATTTCGTCAATATAGAAGTGGTTCACATATTTTTCATCAAATGGATAACGCGAAAAATCCATCTTGTCCTTCTGCGGTGTAGCTTTTATTTTTGCAAATAGTTCATCAATGTATTGTTGCAAAGATTCGGTCTGCTGATTAAAGTGGTACAAAGAGTCTTTGCCCTTAAGCTCTTTTATTTTGGATTGAGCAGTTTCAAGTATTTGTTTGATATTATGTTTTCCTTCGATCTTATACTGAGAGTTGAGGAGCTGATTCAAGGTCCATAC
>CAZKSU010000252.1:0-2119 GCA_964555455.1 uncultured Carnobacteriaceae bacterium | reverse complement strand
TACTGGAAGAGGCTATTCTAGTAATAGAATAACAAGATAAGGTGGTACCGCGGAAGAAATCCCGTCCTTAACATATAATCATTGCGATTGTGTGTTAAGGACGGGATTTTTTGTTTTTAAAAACAAAGAAAGGGGGGACAATAAGCCCGCAGAAAGTTGTCCATATATCCTTTAGCTAGACAAATTGCTGAAAACCAACTGAGTAGAAAGAAAGGAATTACAAAATATGACAATAGATGTAGAATCTTTATATAACCGCAAACGGACAAATCGCTGGGAAAGGGTCAGTGTGGGGGACATTTTTGAACGCTTGACTTTTAGTTTTCCTGACAAAGAAGCCATTGTTGCCTACGAAGGAGCCTATGCTCACGAAGATTATGCCCGTTTAACCTATCGAGAAGCCGATGAGTTAGCCAATCAATTCGCCAATGGTCTGCTTGCTAAGGGCTTAGAACGTGCTGATCGGGTGTTATTTTTCTGTGACAATTCAACCGAAGCCTTTATTGCTAAAATCGGAGCGGCTAAAGCCGGAATGGTTGTAGCGCCCGTCAACACGATGATGGCGGAAGATGTTATTTCTTATTTGATTGATTTGACAGAACCCGCATTTTTGATTGCCGATGATGTCCACTGGCCGGTGTTAGAAAATATCCTGTATGAAAAAGAAATCCCACTCGATGTAACGATTCCGATTGGCGGAGATATTGTTTCTGACAGTCAAAGTTTTCATGAGTTTGTTCAAGCTCAACCGGCGACTTCTCCTGAAGTTGAAATTCATGGGGATGATATCTGGGAAATCTTATTTACTTCGGGGACAACAAATATGCCTAAAGGCGTTATGCTTTCTCACCACAGTACATATTTTGCGGCTTATAACATGGCGTTGTCTTTTTCACGCAACTTAAAATTTGAAGGCGACTTAAAAATCCTCAGTTTTCTGCCGGTAATTTATCATGTGGGGGATCAGGTATTGACTTTCTCTGCTTTTCTGAACAGCGGGACTTTTGTAATCGGCCGCCAGCAAGAGGTTGAAGGAATCGCGGATGCGATTACTAAAGAGGGTGTGACGACTCTTTGGGCGGGGGCACCGAATTTTCTGCGCAACTTGGTTGAACATTATGATAACAATGAAGGCAAATATGATTTGACAAGCTTAACGACCATTACCTACGGTTGGTCCTTATTAGAGCCAAGTATCCATGAGCGTTTGAAGGCCATTTGTGGCAATGACCTGGTGTTGTGGGGCTTGTTTTCTCAAACTGAAAGTGTCGCTGGCTTTCGTTTCTGGCATGATGAATTTCCAGACACTTACCATACACATGGAATCGACAGAAACTACGTAGGTGTGCCAAGTCCTGGCTTAGCTGCCCAAATTGTGGATAAAGAGGGGAATGTGATTACAGAACCTTTTGTTCCCGGGGAAGTGGTCTATCGATCACCCGTCATGCTTTCAGGCTATTACAAAAATGAAGAAGCGACAAAGGAAGCCGTCAAAGATGAATGGTTCCATTCAGGAGACGTCTGCATGTATGACGAAAACGGACTCACTATTATGGTTGACCGCTTTAAAGATATGATCAAAACAGGCGGGGAGAACGTGTACAGCATTCGCGTGGAATCCGCTCTGAAATCACATGGCGCGGTAGAGAATGCAGCAGTCGTGGGCATTCCTGATGAAAAATGGGATGAAAAGGTGACAGGCTTTGTCGTCTTGAAAAAAGATCAAGACATTTCAGAAGAGGACCTCATTAAATTTGTTCGAGGAAAATTAGCTGGATTTGAAACGCCTAAACAAATTTTCTTTGTGGAGGAACTTCCAGAAACGGTTGGCGGGAAAATCCTGAAATATAAACTGCGCGAAGCACACAAAGAGAAATCGCATGTTGTCTAAAAATACGCACATTAGACTGAAAGATAGAGGCTAAAAATGGAAGAGACGAAGACATTAAAAATCGAAAAAAAGGATCGCACATTGTCCATTACGTTTCATCGTCCGGATAAAGCGAATGCGATAAATGACAAAATGATGGATGAGCTTCTGGAGGTAATCACTCAGCTTCGTTACAATACGGAGATCCAGTTTGTTGTCTTTAAAGGCGCCGGAAAAAACTTTAGCGGC
>CAZKSU010000251.1:0-2166 GCA_964555455.1 uncultured Carnobacteriaceae bacterium | reverse complement strand
GCTATGATGGTCTGCAGGAGCTGTTTGAAGAGTACGGCTACTTTAAAGAGAAAACCATCTCCATTACCATGAGCGGAATCACCGGCGCAGAGAAAATTAAACAGGTGATGGCGGATTTACGCGAAGAGAGCCCGTCAGAATTTGGCGGCGTGCAAGTTGCAGAAGTTGAAGACTACTTGAGCGGGAAGCGTCAAGATGCTAAAGGCGACGTTTCTACTTTAGACTTTGATAAAGCGGATGTCTTAAAATATTATCTAGAAGACGGCAGCTGGATTGCCGCGCGTCCGTCGGGAACAGAGCCGAAAATTAAATTTTATATTGCGGCTGTGGCCGAGACACAAGAAGACGTCGATCAAAAAGTCACTGATTTTGAAGAAACCATTAATCAGTTAATTGACTAACTGAACCAGTAGAAAAGATGGAAAGAAACTTGCAGCGGCCGATTAAAAAAGCCGTTGCAAGTTTATCTTTTTTAAAAAAAGAGTGTAATGACACGCCCGGGTGTGTTATGATAGTGAACGAAGCAAAACTAGAGTGAATCCGATGGAGGGGTTAGCATGACGAACAAATTAGATCTTGTCATAATTACTGGAATGAGTGGAGCCGGAAAAACAGTAGCAGTCCAGAGTTTTGAAGATATGGGCTATTACTGTATAGATAATATGCCTCCAAACTTAATCAACACGTTTTTAAAACTGGTTCAAAACTCACAGAGAGTCGAAAAGCTCGCTCTAGTGATGGACTTGCGCTCGCAGCTGTTTTTTGAAGAAATTTATCATGCGCTAGAGTATGTCGATACAATTAAAACAATTGAGAGCCAGACGCTTTTCTTAGATGCGACCGATGAAGAATTAGTCTCGCGCTATAAAGAATCCAGACGCTCTCATCCATTGGCCAAGCAAGGACGCACCATCGAGGGAATCCGCAAAGAACGTGAATTCTTGAATAAAATCCGCATGCGCTCAAATGTGTATATCGATACCACTGAAACAACGCCAAGAGAACTCAGAAGAAAACTAATGGAAGAATTCAGCTCGTCAAAAGTCCAGCCATTCAGAGTAGAGCTTGTCTCCTTCGGTTTCAAAAACGGCTTGCCGATTGATGCAGACATCGCCATGGATGTCCGGTTCCTGCCTAACCCTTATTACGATGAAGACTTAAGAGACTTAAGAGGAACGGACCAGCCGGTGTATGATTATGTCATGAACCAGCCCGAAACAGAAGAGTTCTACAATAAATTTATGGACCTGATTGAATTTTCACTCCCTGGCTACCGACGAGAAGGAAAAAGCAATTTGACGATTGCTATTGGCTGTACAGGCGGCCATCACCGCTCAGTTGCTCTTGCGGAAAGAATCGCAAAGCAGATTAAAGCGGAGGGCTATAGCGTAAATCTGACACATCGCGACATTGATGTGGTGAAAGAATCAAAGGTGAACTCATGAAAATATATCGTCCAAAACGCAGCCGGCCTAAAATTACAGTGATCGGCGGCGGAACTGGCTTGCCAGTTATATTAAGCAGTTTAAAAAATAAAGATGCGGATGTTACGGCTATCGTAACCGTCGCAGATGACGGCGGAAGCAGCGGGGCTTTGCGTAAAATGTTCAACACAGTGCCGCCGGGAGATATCCGCAATGTCTTAGTCTCCCTCAGCGATATTCCGAATATGCAGAAAAACATCTTCCAGTACCGGTTTAAATCGGAAGACAAAACGTTAGACGGGCATTCCCTTGGAAATTTAATCATCCTGGCCACGTCGGAAATGCACGGCAGCATGTATCAAGCGATTCAACTGCTGGCAAAAATGATGCATGTGGATGGCCATATTTATCCTGCAGCTGAAGAGCCGTTAATCCTGCATGCGCGCTATACAGACGGAACACTCGGTTCGGGCGAATCGCAAATTGCCCGGCCGGACAAAACCATCGACTATGTCACAGTTTCGACAACCGATGAAGAAACAAGCTACGTTAAACCGGGGAAAAAAGTGATTTCCTCGATTATGGAGGCGGATATGGTCGTGTTGGGCCCGGGTTCCCTGTATACGAGTATTTTACCAACGCTGATGATTCCGGAAGTAGGTAAAGCTGTTACAGAAACACAAGCGCAAGTGCTTTACATATGTAACATTATGACGCAGCTCGGTGAAACAGAAGGTTTTAC
>CAZKSU010000250.1:0-2210 GCA_964555455.1 uncultured Carnobacteriaceae bacterium | reverse complement strand
ACGGCAACTCGGGCCTTGAATGCGGGTGTAAATTTGCGTCGGGATTGTTTGCTCACAATGCTAAATTAAGGTTATTTTCTTTACTTAGCCAATGGTCCTAATTTTGGGGAGTGTTACACAACTCATCTGACTATAAATGAAAAGAGCCTAGATACCGGCTCAAGAACTGCTCAACTAGACACATTAATTTCAAGATTTAATAAATACTTCAAAGAGATTGGAGGCAACATTGAACCATTTAAAAAACTCAAAGAACATAAGGATTTACTGTTAAATCCGCTATCTCACGACAACACCGAATCACCTATCTATAAAAGGGAACTTGATAGCATCATTGAAATTTTAGAAAAATTGAATCAATTGAAAGTTCATACCATTGGAATGGATGATGATGCAAACCAACATATTTTTGAATTACACGAAACCGACCCTGCTGGCGACAATTGGGTAGTCGAATTTACGTTGAAAGAAATTTATAGAGGTATAAAAGACTTAGACGGAAGTTGGCATTTATCAAATCCAAACAGCCATTTCTTGACTAAGCAAAATACAACTCAAAACACAGCAAAAGTTGCACTTGGAAATACTGTCAAACTTGGCCAGGGTTATGGAAACATCAGATATGGCTTAAAAATAAAAACTGATGCGGGAGATAATATCAAAGAGTTGAAAGAAATCATTTTTAAAGATGGACAAAAACTAATTGACATACTGAATGCATAAACCAGCCCCCAATACGGAAGAGATTGCCCGCCGCCAAGACCGCACCTAACTTATGAAATGGACGAACTAAGAAAAACACGATTGAAGGGATTGTAGGAGAAATAGCCGGCGAAGGGCTAAATCGAAGAATTAGCTTACATGAATATATAATAATTCCTGCATATCCCGAAGAAAACAAATGTTTACCTAATATGCTATCCCCTACTCCACACCCCGATCCCACCGCTTCAAATCCGAAGGTGAAAATCCGTACTTTTTATAAAACGCCCTAAAGAAAGTGCTGTAGTCTCCATAACCGAGGTCAAGCGCAATCTTATATAGTGGAATTGAACTATGTTCAATCAAAAGGCGCGCTCGACGCAATTTTTCAGACAGATAAAATTGGTAGACACTGGTTCCGAACTCGTGTTTGAATATCGACTTTAAAGCACGTTCGTTAATGCCAAGTAACTTAGCCAGATCTGACGTTTGAGGTAAAGGCTCATTTCTTTCTATATGGTTAAGAATACAATCATATAACGATTCTACATAGGATTTCTGCGTAGAGTATAAATCTGCATCCTGCTGTAACGCCAATTGATCAGGGTAAATAAGTCCTTCTAAAATGAACCAGTTCCTTAAGCGTTCCCAGGTTATAGTACACAATGCGTAGACCCGCGACCCTTGTGTGGAACAAAAAATAAGTTGTAGATGGTGTTTAAAGCTGTGGCCCTTCATTAGATTACGAGTAACGAGGTTCCAAAGTACCTGGGACTCTACAGCTAGAACATCTCTCATTTCAGATTCGAGACCCCGCGAAAAAAAAGTATGGGAAAATCTACCTGCGGGATTTGAAATATCGCTTATTTTAAAATCGTCGCGTAGAATGAATTTAAGCCGATTCAATGTCTTAAAACCTGAATTTGGATCCGACATTTTACAACTAAGATCAGTTTCTTTTGGTGCTTTAGACTTCAACCGATCTGCAGTGCTAAAACCGCGTGAATTCGTGTCGGGAATAAATACCCGAAAATTACCCACCGCCGACCAAAAAAGTAAGTCTTCGAAAACCGGTATTGATGATTCTCTGGCTTGCATAAACTCTTATAGGTTTTGCTATTGCTTCACTTCAAAATAAAACCATTTGCCGTGGAAAATCCTTGCAATTCCGGAATATTTCTACTTTAAATAATAAAATATCACAAATAAATCGCTACCAACTTGGGACTGCCTTGTGAATAGGGCAACATAACTCTTTAGAATTTTGGCAAACATCTTAATTCTAACAACAATGGCAATAGAAGTTCTCACCCGCGAAGATTTACAAGAGTTCAGAATTCTTTTATTGAACGACATAAAGACAATTTTAAATCCACATTTACAGAATGAGGATCGCTGGCTCAAATCGCCCGAAGTAAGGCAAATACTGAACATCTCAATTGGCACTTTACAAAATATGCGACTGAATGGCACTATCGCTTACACCAAAATCGGAGGTATCATCTATT
>CAZKSU010000249.1:0-2211 GCA_964555455.1 uncultured Carnobacteriaceae bacterium | reverse complement strand
TTGCAGGGATTATTTTTATTGTCGCCAGTTTTACCGATTGGCTGGACGGGTATATCGCACGTCGGGACAATTTGGTGACCAACTTTGGAAAATTTGCTGATCCTTTAGCCGATAAGCTATTGGTGGCTTCAGCGATGATTATGCTGGTTGAGCTGGGGCAAGCACCCGGTTGGATAGTCGCGGTCATTATTGCACGGGAATTTGCCGTGACGGGTCTGCGTCTGCTGTTAGTCGAGCAAGGCGGGACTGTCCTTGCTGCAGCTTGGCCTGGTAAAATCAAAACCGTTTCGCAAATGTTTTCCATCATCTTCCTTTTATTGAATGATTTTCCCTTTGCCTGGACCGGTATTTCAATAGGCACTCTCTTATTATATGTGGCCTTGATCTTTACCCTGTATTCAGGTTTTGATTATTTCTATAATGCCAGACATTTATTTAAAGGAACATTTAACAATCAATAAGGACGTTAAACAGATAGTATGTGAGCAGTCGCAGCTATCTGTTTTTGTTTTAATAGACAATATTTTTGAAAAAATATACACTAATTGAAGAACGTTTCGTGAGATTTCGAAAAAAATGCAAATATATATAATAGGGGCTCAAATAAATGAAAGCAGAAATTATTACAAGTGGAACAGAATTATTGCTCGGTGAAGTGGTGGATACGAACACTTCGTATTTAGCGAGAGAATTGGCAGCGATTGGTGTGGGAGTTTACCACCACACAACGGTCGGCGACAATCCAGAACGTTTGCTGAAGGCGATTCAATTGGCAGAAAACCGCGCAAACGTCATTATTGTGTCAGGAGGGCTTGGTCCTACACAGGATGACATCACCAAAGATATTTTAGCCGAACACTTAGGGGTTGGACTGGTTTTGGATGACCTGTCTTTTGAGAAAGTCAAAACGCGCTACAATACCGATAACATTTCAAAAGGCAATTACAGACAGGCGCATATTCTGGAAGGTTCGGAGCCTTTAATCAATGATGTGGGCATGGCTGCCGGCATCTATATCGAAAAGGGGGACTATACGTACATTCTGCTGCCAGGCCCGCCAAATGAATTTGAACATATGGTCAGCAATTATTTAATTCCGCGCTTAAGCGTGTCCGTGGAAGGCGGACACATTCTGCGCTCGCGGAACTTGAATTTTTACGGGATACCGGAAGCAATGGTGGCCGAACGCTTAAATGAGATTATTCAAACGCAGACCAATCCGACAGTCGCCCCTTATGCGAAAAACGGGGTCATCGAAGTGCGTTTGACAGCCAGTGCAGCAACAAACGAAGCCTGTGAAAAGCTGCTGGATGAAAAAGAAAAAGAAGTGCTCGCTCTCATTGGTGATTACTTTTTCAGCTACGGAAAAACAAGGCTGCAAGATGTGATTTTCGAAGAACTGGCAAAGCACGGACACACAATTGCGCTGTTTGAAGTCATGACAGATGGCGCCACAACGGATTACTGGTCACGCGATCTGAAAGAAACCGGAGTCTTTAAAGGAGGCCAGGTGTTTACCGCGCTAGAACATGCTCAAAGGGTCTATCCTACAGAAGAAAACAGCCAGACAACAAAAGCCGAACAGAATGAACACTATGCCAAACAAATCAAAGCGATGCACCAAACTGATTATGGCGTAGCGGTTACGGGCTGGGGCCGGGAAGACCTGCAAGAAAAACGGCCGAACCGCCAGGCCTGGATCAGTATCGCTAAGCCTGATGGCGCAGTTCTTACCAAGGAAATTGATTATTCCAGAAGCCAAAACCCAGCCCGCTGGCTCTTGAGCCTCAGAGTGAGTGACTGGGTCCGACGTGTCGTTTTAGACCTGCCCGAGCTCCCGGAAGTAATTTAACAAGATGGGAATGAATGTTCCCATAACGCTTGCTTTTTACCAAAAAAAGCAGTAAAATAGTAGGGTACGAAAGAACACCGCTTCTATGAAAATTCGACAAAAAATGATAAAAATGAAACGAAAAAACGGAGGGTTTATATGGTTACAGACGATAGACAAAAAGCATTAGACCGTGCAATGAAACAGATCACTAAAGATTTTGGTAAAGGGTCGATTATGCGCTTAGGGGACGAACCAAACAGAAAAATCGATACCATCTCATCTGGCTCATTGGCGTTAGATGTTGCATTAGGTGCCGGAGGTTATCCGCGAGGACGTGTGGTTGAAATTTACGGACCTGAGAGTTCGGGTAAAACGAC
>CAZKSU010000248.1:0-2245 GCA_964555455.1 uncultured Carnobacteriaceae bacterium | reverse complement strand
GTGACATCAAACAAAATTTTTAAAACACGTGCTGTGATTATCGCAACAGGAGCGGAGCATAAAAAACTTGGTGTCCCTGGCGAAGAGACACTGAATGGCCGCGGCGTTTCTTATTGTGCGGTCTGTGACGGCGCATTTTTCCGTGATCGCCCGCTGGCTGTGGTAGGCGGAGGCGACTCAGCAGTTGAAGAGGGAACGTACCTCACGCAGTTTGCGAGTGAAGTCACGATTATTCACCGCCGCGATAAATTGCGTGCGCAAAAGATTTTACAGGACCGCGCGTTTAACAACGACAAGGTGAACTTTATTTGGGACACTGTTGTTGAAGAAATTGAAGGCGACAATAACGTGAAGTCGCTTCAGCTGCGCAATGTAAAAACAGGCGAAACGTCTGAATTAGAAGTTGATGGCGCCTTTATTTATATCGGTCTGCTTCCAAACACAAAAGCCTTCCGGGATTTAGGCATTACCGATGAAGAAGGCTGGGTTGAAACCGATGAGAATATGCAGACAGCTATTCCGGGAATTTTCGCAGTCGGCGATGTCCGAAAAACGGTGTTGCGACAAGTCGCAACAGCCGTCGGTGATGGTTCGGTTGCAGGAGACGCAGCTTATAAATACGTCGAGTCTCTCAAAGAAGAACTGGCACTGACAAGATCCTAAAGAAATAGAAAAAGCACCTCTCCTTTAGGCAGAGGTGCTTTTTTTTGTGCGTCCATTTATTTTGTTCATGCAAGAGGCCGCTCAACGAACGAAAGTCTTTTTTAGCGAGCCGGAGACCATGGAATCCCTATACTTAATAGCAGGACTATTTATGAAAACGTGTTATACTAGAGGCAAGAGACAAAACAAGAGAAAGAGGGATTGGAATGAGCTGGGAAAAGACCTATGAAACGTGGAAAAGCTTTGAAGGATTAGATGAAGAACTGAGAACAAATCTGGAGTCAATGGAAGAGGATCAGGTGGAATTGGAAGATGCCTTCTATACGAATTTAGAATTTGGAACGGCTGGGATGCGCGGTGTAATTGGTGCGGGGACGAACCGTATGAATACATATATCGTGCGGCAAGCAACAGAAGGCCTAGCGAAGTTCATTGAAGCACATGGAGAAGAAGCGAAAAAACGCGGGGTCGTCATTGCTTATGACTCGCGCCACAAATCGCCGGAATTCTCGCTGGAAGCCGCTAAGACATTGGGTGCGCACGGCATCAAAACATACCTGTTTGAAAGTCTGCGCACAACCCCTGAACTATCCTTTGCGGTCCGGCATTTAGGGACGTTTGCAGGGATTATGATGACGGCTTCGCACAATCCCCCAGAGTACAATGGGTATAAAGTATACGGTGAAGACGGCGGACAGTTCCCACCAGCGGAAGCGGATGAGCTGACTGAATACGTGCGCTCTGTTGAAAACATTTTAGCAATCGAAGTGAGCGACAAAACAGAGCTGGAAGAGCAAGGCTTGCTTGAAATGATCGGCGATGAAGTTGACGAAGCTTACTTGGAAGAGCTGAAAACGGTCAACATCGACCAAGAATTGATTGACCGAAACAGCGATTTAAACATTGTCTTTTCACCGCTGCACGGAACGGCAACGATGATTGGAACGCGTGCCCTTGAAAATGCCGGCTTTAAAAATGTGACGCTCGAGCCCAACCAGGCAAAAGCAGATCCGGATTTCACGACCGTAAAATCGCCTAACCCGGAAGATCCAGATGCTTTTGAGTTGTCGATTGCGCTTGGAAAAGAAATCGGAGCGGAAGTGTTAATTGCTACTGACCCTGATGCGGACCGTCTGGGCATGGCGACTCGTCTAGATAATGGCGACTACCAAGTGCTCACAGGAAATCAAATTGCCGCTTTAATGGTCAATTACTTGCTGCAAGCGTACAAAAAAGAAGGCACGCTTCCTGATAACGGCGTGATTTTAAAGTCCATTGTTTCGAGTGAAATGGCTGCAAAGATTGCTGAAAATTATGGTGTAGATACAGTCAACGTGTTAACTGGCTTCAAGTTTATCGCGCAAAAAATCAAAGAATATGAAGAAACAGGTGACAGATCCTTCTTATTCGGTTTTGAAGAAAGTTATGGTTTCTTAGTGAAGCCCTTTGTCCGCGATAAAGATGCCATTCAGGCGCTGATCTTAATTGCAGAATTGGCGGCTTACTATAAAGAACAGAATATGACTTGCTATGATGGTCTGCAGGAGCTGTTTGAAGAGTACGGCTACTTTAAAGAGAAAAC
>CAZKSU010000247.1:0-2275 GCA_964555455.1 uncultured Carnobacteriaceae bacterium | reverse complement strand
AGTTTTTTTAGCATCATATTTTTGTATTCAATCTTCATTGGGGGACCGACATGTACCTGAACGCCTAGTAATCCCTCAAGCCGCCGATTTATTTCATCACAATCCGTAACATCGCTCATTAAATTTCCATTTACATAATGTTGCATTCTGTTACCCTTTACAATAATATGCACATTATTCCACCTGTTACTTTTAATCTTTGACTTGAAATGGTTAATATCACCTGTTTCACCCACCTCCTTGGAAAGTAACCATTGGTTTTTAGCTATATGCTTTTGCAGAGGAACATCACCGTTTTGGATATTTTCTAAGACAACTACTTTACCTGGATTTGCCAGAGTCGTTCGCCTTCTTTCTTCATAATTCATCCCTGTGTAGAGGTTTTTTCCATCAATATCGCATTGGTAGCCAACCAAGGCATAAGTAAGGCTATCGATCTCTTGACTGCGATAATTTATCCCACTGTTGCCCTCAAGACTAACCCTATATTGCGCCTTGAACTCAAAGTCAGCAACTGTACCTTCTCTCCAAATAATAAATGAATTACGATCTAATAAGGTGGCTGGAGTCACTTCTCCGACCATATTACCATCTTCGACACGCCAATATGTAGAATCGCCCTCCCAGCCATTCAATGACTTCCCGTCAAAAATACTTTCAAACCCGTCTGTTGATGATGAGATACCTGTGAAAGTATTACAAGAGCTGAACGCCACAAAAATTAAATAAACCAATTTCCACCTAATATAAATATTAACATCTTTCATATACACATCAATTAGAGTTATTTCCAAACAAGACTGCATTAATTTCAACTAATTAATAACCAGGATTTTGTATAAGATCAGGATTTATTATAATTTCATTTACAGGTATGGGATAAAGGAAATGTTCTTCCGTAACTTCAAACGACCCACTTAATGGTCCGGTTCCTTCTGGATAATAATAATGTTGGGGATTTTTTATTACATTTTCACCAAAGTCATTCATATAGCTGACAGCCACGCCTGCTCTTTTTAAATCTTCCCACCGTTTGTTTTCAAAAGCAAACTCTAGTCTCCTCTCATTCAAGATGATCTCCTTTAATTCTGGCTGTGAAGAAGAATTAATATCTTGTAAACCAGCTCGATGACGTACTTGATTAAGATAAACAACCGCTTCGGATATTTTACCTTGTTCATTTAGACACTCCGCCAACATTAATAACACATCAGAAAACCTAAAAAGAGGCCAATTTTGATTCGTTTCCCCATACCTAGCATGTGGATGAAGATATTTATTAATGAAGGGCATGCTATCATAAGGAATTCCCAGAACAGGCGAAGGACCAGTATAAAATCCAACTGATGCAGCATATCGTTGATCATTTTCATTATTTTCAAAAGCTCGAATAATATCCATAGTGGGAACATTAAAACTTCCGGAATTTTGAGATGCGGGACTCACTCCTGTAAGAACCGAAGGATCTGACAGGGTTGGTAAAAAAGAATAAGGAAATGTACTTCCTACGCTGAACGAAGTCCCGTCTAAGTATGGAATTTCATAAATCATCTCCTCATTACCTTTGTTTGACGGCTTAAAGATATCTCCATAGATAGGCAGTAAACTATAACCCATGTTCAACACTTGTTTCAAAACATTTTCAGCCTCATCCCATTTCTTCTGTGTCAGCAAAACGTTTCCTAATAAGGTATAGGCGGCTCCAACAGTCGCCTTACCCAATTGCTGTGCTCCTTTAGGGGGTAGAAGATCTTTAGATAAATTTAAGTCTGTCACAATCTGAGTGTAAACTTCGTCGGATGATGACCTCGGTAAAAATGTTTCTGAATAAGACTCGGGAACGTCCGTGAATAACGGAACACCCCCAAAGGATTTGACCAGCTCAAAATAAGCAAGGCCCCGAAGGAATAGAGCTTGCCCTTTTACATTGTCCTTCGTAGCCTGATCGAAGTCCGCATCATCTATCCGTATTAATATCTGATTAGCCCTAGATATTATAAGATAGTAAGCAGCCCATTTATTCGATACATGAACGTTGTTTGTTTCCACTGTAAAAGTAGCGAAATCCTCCATCGGCTTAGGGCCTCTTTGTCCCACATTGTAAACAAAATAGGTATTATCAGAAACCAATTCGTTTAGGATCCAATCGCTGTTATAGATGCCTTGGAGTGGAGAGTATGCACCAATCAAAGCCTGTTCATACTCCTCTAACGTCGAAAAAAAATTATCTACAGAAACCGAAGTTTTTGGACGTATTTCTAAAAAGTCATTGCAT
>CAZKSU010000246.1:0-2275 GCA_964555455.1 uncultured Carnobacteriaceae bacterium | reverse complement strand
TTGGATACTTCTCACATAAGCAAGACCTGTCAGCAAGATAAGGCCAATTGATAGGAAGGTATTTTCAAATAATGTCAATTTATGCTTAGGCTTTAAATTTTCTCTAAACTGATGAGTGACTTCTTGACTAATTTCTTTAAACCAATCCACCATTTGATAGAGTCGGATGTCCTTTGCTATACGTGTATCTCCATATAATTCTCGCAAATATTTGGCTTTCTTTGAAACATTCGCTTGTTTTTCATTAATAATGGGTGCCAAACGTTTTTGATATCTCTTAAAAATAAGGAGACCAATAATTAATACTGTAATAATGATTAAAAAGATTGGTTCTACTTGGAAAATTAAGTATAAATACAAAACGACTGATAAAAAAGCACTCAATAATCCATTAAATTCCCTTAAAAAACGTCCGAATAATGTGCCTGAATGGCCTGTTAAATTAATCGATTCTGAAAAGCTTTTTTGACCTTCTTCAGAAGTAATCAATGGATAGTCATGCCGATTCAGTTGATTGATAATTTTATACATCAAACCGATCCGGAAAAATTCATGTTCAATGCTTATATACCTTTCTAATAAATGCTGAACAATATTTAAAAGAACAATGACTGCCATCCAAATACCTAGTTGGGATAAATAAGCAGGGATAGGCAGTCCATCCATTAGCCAACTGATGACTTGAGCAGATAGTAATAATTGCGCGAGGGGTAAAATAACTGTCACTATAATACTGCCCACTAACCATAGCCACATTTTAGGATTATACTCCGTAATTTCTTTGCATAATAATTTAAATTGACGCCAACGTTTTTTCATCTCTCTCACCTCGATACTATCTTACCTCACTCAACTCAAATAAAAGGAATTTTTCGACGAATGGTTCAAAATTTGGAATGAACGGTTAAAAAACTCCCTACTGCTTGAGTAAGGAGTGTGTGGTCAGTTATTCAATTTAAAGGAATTGTAATTTCTGTCGCAAAGACGCCATCTTCCCACTGCCGGTTTACAAGGCCTTCGTACTTCTCAACGGCTTGATCTATCCGGGTGATGCCATATCCTTGTCGATTTGGTGCTTTTAATGACAGAAATTGCGGTTGCGGATTCTTCTCCATCGTATTTGTGACGCTTATGTATAAGTTGTCTTTCATCGGTGCAAGGTAGAGCCGAATGAATTGTTCTTTCTGTTTATCCGCTTTTGTCGTTGCTTCGATAGCGTTATTTAACAAATTTCCTAAAATAATGGCCAAATCCACATTTTCAATCGGTAGCTTCTCAGGCGCAATCGCTGTCGCATGCAACTCGACTCCGCGTTCTTGCGCGATGGTGAGTTTTGTATTGACCAAAGCATCAATCATCGTATTCCCTGTCCGTATAATGGTATCCACTTGGTTTAATTCATTGTTTAACTGCTGGATATACGTTCTCAATTCATCAAGCTGGCCAGTTTCTACAAAGGCCGACATCCCTTGAAGGTGATTTCGGTAGTCATGGCGAATCCCGCGCATCTGTCGGTAAACCGCTTCGACTTCCACCGCGTATTGGTCGAGTTCTTCTTGTTGGTGCTGGAAAAAGCTAAGTTCTTTTTTCTGCCGTAAAATAACGAGGGTCAAAAAAAGAATGAACATGATGAGTGCTAGACTTACCCAAAACCAATTAATCATTATAAAACACCGAGCCTTTGTAATAGTCGATAAAAGTTTTTTGCACATCTTTGGCGCGTCGGCGTGACAGAGGAATGATTTCGCCATTACTTAACTGCACATCTTTTTTAAGCAAACGAGACACAAATTGGAGATTTACGAGATAGCTGCGATGCGGCGACACGAAACGATCATCCAATTGTTTTTCAAATTCAGATAAACTCATTTTAAGGTTGAACGATTGATCAGTTAATACCACCGCCACTTCACCTCTATTGGCTTCAACATAGACAATCTCATCCAAATTTACACGCGTGGCTTCTCCCTCTACTTCCACAATGGTATAAGCCGCCTCTTCTGGCTGTTCTTCCACATAACGTTTCAGCACACGGGTCACTTTTTCAAGATTGATCGGTTTAAGTAAATAGTCCAACGCTTGGACTTGGTAGCCTTCAATCGCATACTCTGCGTAGGCAGTCGCAAAGACGAGCTCCAATTGAGGCGCTTTTTCACGAAGAATACGAGCGACCTCCATCCCATTTATCTCTTTCATTTCAATATCTAAAAAGGCAAGGTCCCAAGTCGGATGATCTTCCAGCGCAAACAAAAACGCTTCACCACTCAAATATTGA
>CAZKSU010000245.1:0-2280 GCA_964555455.1 uncultured Carnobacteriaceae bacterium | reverse complement strand
GATTTTCTTCAATGTGTTGAGCTAAAACATAGACTCCAAAACGGCCTAATTTAAATTCGATTTCTGGTGTAAACTCGCTATTTGCTTGTCCTCTCACACCATCTGTACCAAATTTAATCATTCGTATACTCCTTTTAAATTCAAATTAAAATTCCATTCGACTATTTTCATTTTCTTCCGTAACTTCAATCACAACTTCTATTTCATCTTTACTAATTTCTTCAATTCCTTCCGGAAGTTCATCTATTGGAATTTTCGTGACTTGGGATTCAGTGACCCCGTCTAAGTCTACTGTAACTGGGAAATTTTGTAAATCACTTACTGCCCCTGGTTCTCCTCGGACAGTTATCGTATCTGTTTCAGCATTACTTAATGAAATGTCATAACTGTAACCCGCTTCCCCCGCTGATCCTTCTCTTAAAACAATAGGAACCTCTTTTGTTGTACGGACGACCGGAGCATTGATTTCCACCTGGCTCGGGTTCGCATTCACATTCAGTGGTTCCCCATTCTCATTTAATACAAGAACTTGCGCGGACATCAGAATATCTGATTTAATATTGGACTCATCAGAAGAAATTTCTACAACGACTTGATCAATCTGTTCCATGGTAGAAGCAGCTCCTGAAAGCTGGACAACATTTGTCGATAAACTCGGTTCTAATAGCTCGTAACCTTCGGAAATATCTAGATCCTCATCTACAATAACAGATAATTCATATTCCGCCATCTGTTTCTCTTCAATGGTTAAGTTTACGACACCTGGACTCACGCTGGTTGTTATACTATCTGAAACACCTTCTACTTGCAAAGGAACGTTATGCTCTCCGCTCCCTAATTCATTCAGATTGGGTGTCGAAATGGTGTAGCTTTGAGTAGCTACCGTTTGGAAGATAATCGCTTGGGGGCCTTCCAGACGCAGGGTGGCAGAATCGGGAATGCCTGAAACAAAATACTGGTCTGTGTCAATATTCACTTCAATAGGTAAGTTCGTAATAATTTCAGTACTTGTAATACTTGCTCCATCCGTTGGCTCTGTTGATTGAAATCTTGACCGGTTTTCTAAATTTACAAAAAAGAATAACCCTATCGCAAGAAGCAACGAAAAAATCCGGGTAAACCAAAGATTGTTAAAATTAAATCTCATTCATTGTTCACAGCCTTTCGGATGGAGTCGGCAACATTGTTAAAAAAAGCAAAGACTTTATTTGGTTCTTTCTCTTCTTCCTTCGGCACTAATTCATCCACTAAATATTCTTTCAACTCATCAACGGTCATATCCGAGATTAAGTTGCTTCGATGGGCCACACTCACCGCTCCTGTTTCTTCTGAAACAACCAGTGTGATGGCATCTGTTTCTTCAGAAAGACCAATAGCCGCCCGATGCCGTGTCCCATATTTTTTAGGGATAGCTGCACTTTCAGATAAAGGCAAGTAACTGGCAGCAGAGGCAATTTTCAAATTGCTGATGATCATTGCTCCATCGTGTAAAGGCGTATTGGGAATAAAGGCATTAATAATAATTTCCTTTGAAATGTGCGCATCAAGTGCCGTTCCTGTTTTGATATATTCATTCAGGGGAGATTCTCTTTCAATCGAAATCAAAGCGCCGATATGACGTTTCCCCATGTATTGAACAGCATCTGTGATTTCATTAATCGCTGCCTCTACTGGGTCAGCTTCTTTTCGTATAGAAAAAAGACTTCCGCGCCCAATGTGCTGCAAGCCCCGCCGCAGCTCCGGCTGAAAAATTACAATCAAAGCAATGGCCGACCATTGGATAATAAAATCTACGATGTATTCTGTCGTGTGCAATTGGAAAAAATTACTGACAAATTTTATAAGGATAATCACAAGGATTCCTTTTAGTAGTTCGGTGGCTTTTGTTCCTCGTGCAATTCGGATGAGCTGGTAAACAAAGAAAGCTACAATTAATATATCTATAATATTAGCAACAGTTGCCCAGGCCCAAAAATTTGACCATTCTATATTCTCTAACCAAGCAAACATATAGCACCACTCTCAAAAATTTATACTATAAGTATAGCATATTGCTCTACATTTTTAGAGAGGATAGCTGTAAAAACTTCGATTATAAGCAAAAAAGCAATGCATGTTCTCATGCATTGCTCATCTACTGGGCTGCTAGGATTCGAACCTAGGATGCACGGGATCAAAACCCGATGCCTTACCGCTTGGCTACAGCCCAATTATAAGTGGTGGGGGAAGGATTCGAACCTTCGAACTCGAAAGAGGACGGATTTACAGTCCGTTGCGTTT
>CAZKSU010000244.1:0-2305 GCA_964555455.1 uncultured Carnobacteriaceae bacterium | reverse complement strand
TAGGGAAGAGAGAAGTTTCTCCTTCAACCGTAGCATAAGGAAAAGCTGTAAAAGAAGCTTGATTCCCATTTTCAGTTAAAGCTGGCTGAATCTCATGTTCTCTAAACTTACCAATAAAGTCTTCAAAGACTTCAGTGGCCTCTAAATTATCATTGCCTTCTATCAAATAAAGCAACTCTTTAGCCGAGTCTCTGCCGAAGCCTTGGAATTGACTTTGGATCGATCGTATACGTTCCTTTGTACTTTCACCAGTGATTTGCACTTTATTTGTATAATTAAAGGGATTTACTTTATCTTGCGGCGGAGCTGCTTTGTAGGCAGCACCTGGCAGAAGCGTTCGGTAACTGTTTTGGCTTGTAGGAACGTGGCGGATAGCTTCGTATAATTTCCCTTCGTCTTTATTTACAAGTAGAATATTACTGTGGCGGCCCATAATTTCCGCAATCAGATGATAGTGCTGTTCATCACCTAGCTCGTCCCGTCCTGTAAAAGTAAATTCGATGACTCGGTCGTTTTCGACTTGCTGAATATCTACCAATGTAGATGTTTCAATGTATTTTCTTAAAACCATACAGAACTGCGGAGGTTGCTGCGGGTTTTCAAATTTCAGATTTGTTAACTGCACTCGAGCATACTGAGGGTGTGCGGACAATAACAGCTGATAATTTTTACGATTCGCGCGAATACGTATCAGTAATTCATCAGAGTAGGGTTGGTGAATTTTGTTTACACGACCGCCTAACAGCTGGTCTTTTAATTCTGTAACTATTGCGTGGGTAAATAATCCATCATAAGACATATAATCACCTTCTATAAGATATCCTGCTTATTATAACACTGTCAGAGACAGATTAAAAGTTTGTTCAATTGGGTTCATCATTTACTTAAATGGAAAAACATGGTATAGTTTTGCTATGCAAATAGATAGTTTGATACTAAAACTAATAGGAGGAATAAGGATGGCTCGCACAGTAGATATCCATGATATGTTAGAAAAACTGGTTGCGTTTAACCAGCAGTTTTCTAAAGTAAAAAAAGAAATTTTAGCAAAACAAAATGTCAACGCCTCTACGATTAATTTAATTTCTATCATCGGCGACGAGACAATGACATTAAAAGAAATTACTCAAATAAGCGAACTCGACAAATCAACGATTTCAAGACAAATAAATGCACTCGTAAAAAATGGGCTGGTTACTCGAAAAACGGGAGAAGACAAAAGGTTTTCTTTTTTTGAGCTCTCGGAAGAAGCGAAGTCAATTTATCATCAATTTACAGAAGATTTCGTAGACTATATAAATCATGCACTAATCGGCTGGTCGGAAGAGGAAAAACAAATGTTTTCTGTACTTATTGGCCGTGCAAATTATAGTTTGTCCTCTGCCAGTACAACTGTTGATCAACTAATTTAATGAGGTGGATAAAATGAGCAAAAATGAATCAAGGCAAGAACGTAGAAGACAGGGAAGACAAGAAAGTGAAACTCCAGAAACGCGTTCAGGGAAAAAAAGAGGGCGCAATGTTTATTATTGGATTATTGGAATACTATTTGTTATTTTAATCTTTCTAATTATTTTTATTTTCAGCCGAAGTGGGGACGACGTCAATCTAGAGGGCGAACAAGACCAGACAGAAATTATTCAAGAAGAGGGTAATGAACTAGAAGAACCGGCTGAAGGCGAGAATACTGCAGAAGAATCCCCAGCTTCTGATAATGCAGAAGAGACGGATTCAGAAACGAATGAAGAAACAGAGGAAAGTACTGAAGACCAAAATTCGGAAGAAGAGACCGAAGAAGAAACAGAGGAAGAGACAGACTCTGAGGAAGAAGAGACTGATGAGGTCGGTGAAGGTGAATCTGTCGTAGTTAACGAAAATGCGCCTCATAATCCAGATCATGCAACAGACTACAGTAGTGGTTCTGCAGATCGTGTAGAGATTAAAGAGCGAGTGATGGAGGCTACGGGGTTAGGCAGTGATCTAATTGAAAAATGGGTCGGAAATAATGGTCCTGGACGTGTCGTAGCTACTGTATCCAGCAGAGATCAAACCGAGCACTACGAGGTTTACTTGCAATATGGTGACGGCAGCTGGCATGTAACCAGCTATGAACGCCTAAGTGCGAACCCAAGCTAAAAGCGATGAACTAAATGGCTGTAACTGAGGAATCATTGAAAGTAGGGAGTTTTACCGTGAAAAATGTAGATAGACATTTTGATGTGGCGCAAGAAATTCTAGATCAAACCGAAAAAGAATTAAAAAATCTTCCGCCAGTTAATATTTTGCTTGTCGGTAAAAGCGGAGT
>CAZKSU010000243.1:0-2337 GCA_964555455.1 uncultured Carnobacteriaceae bacterium | reverse complement strand
AAACGGTTAATACTTTGGAGGATATCGTCTTTGGTGGCGATCACCGGCTGCAGATTAAACCCCGTCGTCAATTCCATTTCTTCAATTGTATAGAAGTCAAGCGGGTCATTCATCGCTACAATCAATTGATTGCCTTCTTGTTTAATCGGCAGCACTAAGTTTTGACGCGCAAATTCTTTTGAGATAAGTTCAAGAAGGCTTTCGTCAATCGGATATTGGTACAGAGAAACACTTTCCAGTTTGAGTTGAATCTCCAACACATCCAGCAGCTGCTTTTCTGTAATATACCCTTGTTCAACAAGTGCATCCCCTAATTTTTGATGGTTTCGTTTTTGATCGAGGGCTTCAAGAATCTGGTTTTCTGTAATTAAGCCTGCTTCTTTAAGTAAATCGCCTATTTTTTTACGTATAGATCGAGCCATGTTATCACCTTTCTAGGTTAGTTATTGTTCGATGGCGGAAGTTGTTTTAACCAACTCTGTTTCATGCTCTTCTGAGTCAGATGTGGTTTCAAAAGGAAAATCATACCTCATACCCTCTGGATATTGAATTTTACTATTTTGATCAAAACTCACCTTTTTTGCTATGATAGATCCAATTATTGACGAACCATTCCCTAGCACTACTGAAGCATTGGGTGCAAATAACACAAATTCCCCAACTGCACCGTTTCCTAATACAATTTGTTGGTTACCTGTATATATAATATTGAGCTTTCCCTCTATTCCATCAGTTATGTTATTATTGTTATCAAACGAGCTGTTGTTAAACGGTGTCTCTAAGAAGATATTTACTGTCCCGCCTCCTGTCACTGTAATAATATCTTTTTTAAAATCAAATGAGTTAACTTTATAATTTAAAGTTTTACCATTTGTGTCGATTACCCAATCCCCCACTGTATTAACTGTGGTCAATTCCAGCGATTCTTCTCCTACACTCGAATATAACTCCCAATCTAATGGTTCTCTTTCAACAGTAAAACTAGTATTGTTAGTATCATTTTCTATTGCATTTACATTTCCTATAATCTTTCCTTCTATTTTTACTTCGTTATTATTGCCATAATTAATTTCTTCTTCAAAGATAACCGCTGCATCTTTTGGTAAACCAAAAGGATTTTCACTTAACTTATCTTGCCATGTTACCGTGAAAGGTTTCTCAACTGTTCGTTCTCTTCCTGCCACTTCTCCTGTTGATGTTATCGTATACTGTCTTTCTTCTCCCTCGCCTACAGGACCAGAAATAGTCACAGTCGCTGTGGGCTTCTCTCCGGACTGTAATTCAAAACTATTAGAGTATTCTTTTTTAAATTCAGTAATCGTAGGTTGAACCTTGTTATAAAAAGTTCCCGAACTTACACTAGCCGGATCTTCATAACCATCCTGTGCAGCTTTTTTTATCTCTTCGTATGCCATGTTCGCTCCAGCTTCTGCGATATAATAAGCAGAATTTATGTCTTGATTTGTATCGGAAAGTCGGAAACTGCCCACTGTCACAAAGCCAAGGGCAGAACCTAGCGCAGAAAGTACTAACAAGACCATTAAAGCGAGTACTAAACCGCTGCCTTTTTCACTTATTAAGATGTTACTTGTTATCTGTTTTACTTGCTTCATTCGCCACACCTCTGAATGTAATGGTCGTCTCATATACTTTATCTTTCGAATGTTCAGAGCGACTTGTTATTTTTATATTTACACCATGGGTACCTGTTCCATCTCTATTTGCTTCCAGTGATTTTATCGAATCGGCAATGACCTCGCCGTCTTTTTGCAACTCATCCCCTATTAGACGGTAAGTTGGACCACCGGCAAATTCAATAGTATTCTCTTCGATTACTAAATTTTTAGAGGTGTGTTTTCGCAGATCAGAAGACAATACTGTCATGGCATAGCTAATATTATTTGCTTGACTAGCTGATTCCGACTGACTTAAAAATTGCCGTTGTCCAAACATATGAATCGATCCGGCTAGTAAAATGACCACCGATAAGATAGAGAGCGCAGCAAGCAATTCGACTAAAGTAATTCCAGCCTCTCTTTTCAGATGCGTTTTGTACTTCTTAATCTTTGATAGGAAGCCATGTTTCCATCTGTGCATGAGCTGTTCCTCCTTCTTCGGTAACTTTCACGATCACTTGATAGAGTTCAATCGCTGTTCCTTCTACTTCCTCTACTTCTTCCACATCAATGTCAGTATCGATAGTAAAACCATTTTTACTGGTGTATTTTTGTTCGAAATTTTCTAGCGGTGCTCCTTCTGGCCAATCGGTCTGATGCCAGAACATGACATGTTCCATCTCTTCTTGCGCCAAAAACGTCGCTTCATTCACTTTATCTG
>CAZKSU010000242.1:0-2338 GCA_964555455.1 uncultured Carnobacteriaceae bacterium | reverse complement strand
CGCCCGGCTGCCTCAGCTGAGTTGTTTGGCTTCTGCTAGAATGTTCGACTAAACCCTTAAATTCAGCGACTTGGGTGTTGACGTAATCGAGTGCTGCAGCAAAATCAGTGGTTTCATACATTAAGTAGGCATTTTCAATAATTTTTTCACCTAAATCTAGGCCGATTTCTCCCTCACTTTGATTATCGACGGATTCATCGAAATCTGCGGTATCCTCAGTTGCGATGTCTTGTCCAGTCATCTGTCCTGAATCGTGTTCAACTGTCTCTTGAGATTCACGGGCGCACGCGAGCAGAAGAAAAAGAAGAGGCATTAGAAAAAGGATGGATTTAACATGAAATTTTTTTCTCATGAGGAGCACTCCTAACCGTATAGTAGTTAGTTTAAATATACAGTAAAAATTCCTCCTGTCAATTTTTCTAGCGGGCGGCGGATAGGCAGAAAGAAAAGACGACAGTCTATGAAAGCTGTCGTCTAAATCCCTTTAATCTACTTTTTCTATCCATCCCTCAGGAGCTTCGATCTCTCCTTTTTGGATGCCGACCAATTCTTCATAAAGTCTTTGAGAGACCGGGCCAACCTCGGTTTCCGAGTAAAAGATATGGAAATCATCTTTCCGCTGGATGCCTCCGATAGGGGAGATAACAGCAGCAGTTCCACAAGCGCCGGCTTCTCTAAAATGGTCCAGTTCATCTATATAGACATCGCCTTCGATGACCTCTAATCCTAAGCGATGCTCGGCCAAGTACATTAAAGAGTACTTTGTAATACTCGGTAAAATAGAAGGAGAGATCGGCGTGATAAATTGATCGTCTTTTGTGATGCCAAAGAAGTTCGCAGAACCCACCTCTTCAATTTTGGTATGGGTAGCAGGATCTAAATAGATGCAATCACTGAAATTCCGGCTTTTCGCGTCAGCACCCGGAAGCAGACTGCCTCCATAATTGCCGCCAATTTTAGACGCACCGGTTCCGTGCGGAGCTGCCCGGTCATAATCGGTGACGATAAAGTTAGTCGGTTTCATTCCGCCTTTAAAGTAAGGGCCGACCGGCATGACAAATACGGTGAAAATATACTCATCCGCAGGCCCTACCCCGATATTATCGCCAACACCCATCATTAAAGGGCGGATATATAAGGTGCTGCCGGATTCATAAGGAGGTACCCACTCTTCATTCGCACGGACGGTAGCTTTAATTGCTTCTACAAAGCGTTCTTCGGGAAAAGCTGGCATTAAGAGACGCTCACAGCTTTTTCTCATGCGGCGGGCATTTTCATAAGGACGGAATAAATTAATTGACCCATCGGCCGTCCGGTAGGCTTTTAACCCTTCAAAACTTGACTGTCCGTAATGGAGGGCAGTAGAGCCTTCACTGATATGCAATTGGTTGTCTCTTGTCAATTCACCCTTATCCCAGTGCCCGTCCTTCCAGCGTGAAAGGTAACGGTAGTCTGTTTTAATATAATGAAATCCTAAATTTTCCCAGTCCAGATTTTTTCCTTTTACAGCTTTTTCCTTTTTTAATTCAACCATTTTCATCTGCTCCCATCTTATTTGTCTGCAGTTTTCAGCTAGCGGTCTGAAAATTGTCAGAGTGTTCGCATGCAGATCGAACGCAATTTTTGCCTCTAGAGCCGGAGCCAGCAGTACTTTAGTGTCTAGACCGACTTGGACAAGAAGGGCTGACTCCTGTTCATTCACCTAGTGCTGCATGATACCCCATTTATTTTCTACTTATTTGTATAAATGGGGGTAAAAAACAAGCCTGAAATCCTTAATAGGAAATCAGGCGTGATGTCTTACGTATCCGATTTCTCCACTAGAGATAAAATTCATGCTTTGGGGGCAAGAACCCAGGCTACGTAATGACGACTACAGCATGTAGAGAGGCAGATTTAAAGGATGAAGAGTCCCTGTCTTCATAAGGGGATTGAGTTGGGACTGTGAAAAACACATTTTTCTGCCTCTTTTTGTTTTTTAAAGTATGGTAGGTATTTTACGCCTCAAAATGAGTAAAGTCAATAGGGATTCTCATTAAATTTTAATCAACGAAAGGCCACTCTGCAGCATAAGAAAAGAAGCCTTGAATAATCAAAGCTTCTTAAGGGAGAGAAAATTAAAAACTGCGGGATTCTAAACTATGCTTGCGACGGGAAAAATCGATAAAGCGAAATTTATCCACTCGGTGGCGGGATTCAGAAAACTGGAAATAACGGGCATCTTCTAAATACACATGGCTGCTGATCACTACGAGATGATTATCTTCATCTCGTAAATCCATATTTTGACGGTCTTTTTCCGTCACATTCTCAACACATATTTCTTTGTTTGCAAAAG
>CAZKSU010000241.1:0-2350 GCA_964555455.1 uncultured Carnobacteriaceae bacterium | reverse complement strand
CATGCGGATGAAGATGCCATTTATTCAATTGATGTTGGAAACTCCACTCAAACATCAATCCGCCACTTGCACATGACGCCTAAAAACATGTGGAGAACATCTCCATTGTTTGCTTCGATGGGGATTGCACTTCCTGGCGGGATTGCGGCTAAGAAAGTTCACCCTGAGCGTCAAGTTTGGAACTTAATGGGTGATGGGGCATTCTCAATGAACTATCAAGATATTGTCACTAACGTCGTTTTCGACCTGCCAGTGATCAACGTCGTATTCACAAACACTGAATATGGTTTCATTAAGAACAAATATGAAGACACGAACACAAATACATTCGGTACGGAGTTTACGGATGTTGACTACGCAAAAATTGGTGAAGCCCAAGGCGCAGTTGGTTTTACAGTAAACCGTATTGAAGACATCGACCAAGTAGTGGCTGATGCAGTTAAAGCGAACAAAGAGGGCAGAACTGTCGTCATTGACTGTAAAATTACAAAAGACCGTCCAATTCCAGTGGAAACATTGAAATTAGACCCTGCTTTGTATAGCGAAGAAGAGATTCAAGCGTACAAAGAAAAATATGAAGCGGAAGAATTAGTTCCATTCAGCGAATTCTTAAAAGCTGAAGGACTTGAATCTAAAGTAGCAAAGTAATTTTTTAGTCTATCATTCATTGATCAGTTAAACAAAAGGTGAGTCGCCTAGTCAGGCGACTCACCTTTTTTATTTTCTTTGGCTGAGCAAAAAAAGCACCTTACCCAATTCTTCAGGGTAAGGTGCTTTTTATCAAGGGTTAATTCATTCATATTGCCTAAAATCTAAATTAATACCAGCCATTTTGCAGCCAGAAATTTTTAGCAGCCGTCCATGAGCCATAGCGGCTTGCGACGTATTGATCAGCTACGCGTTCTTGGTTTGCGGGTGAGTAATCACCGTTTAAGTAGCTATTTGTTAATTGGTATTTCCCAATGTATTTCCCATTTCGAGCATTGTAGTTGTCCGTCGATTCTTTAAAGGCAATCCAAGCTTTCGCTTCTGCTTCGCTGTCTGAACTAGTGGCCTGCGTTTCAGGAGCTTCAGTCGCTTCCGCAGGTTCAGCTGGTGCGGCTTGTATGGTAGATGTTTTTGTTTGAGCCGGTTTAGCTGGAGCAGTTTTTGCTGGCGCTTCTTCAACTGGTTCGACTTCTTTTACTTCGGGTTCAGAAATATCATAGCTTTTTACTTCATTTGTTTGCTTGTCTTGTATAGAGACAGTCTTGTTGTCAGCGGATAAAGATAGAACATTTCCTGTCATAATGAAATCTTTATTGGCAATTTCATTGATTTGGACAATTTCATTTAGAGAAACATCAAATGCTGCAGCAATGACGCCTAATGTATCGCCCCATTGAATGGTATATTGAGCTTCTGTATCTTTCTTTTCAATATCTGCTGTAACCTCAGATACCGTACGTGCTTCCCACTGAGCAGCTTCTGCTTCTAGAGAAGTTGTTGCGGTAAATGCACCTGCTAGGGCAGCCGTTGTTCCAAGAGTGATAAGTCCTTTTTTAATGAAGTTCATAGTATAAAATACTCTCCTTATTTTCTTGCGTTACGGTCAGTTTCTGTCAAACAGTGAGGGCGATCCCTTCACTGAGTAGATACTTTATCACAAAGAGACGGGAAAAAAAGCCTTATTGCGTGTTTGTGATGGAACCGTAGTCCTTCTGTATTCTCATGTAAGGAGACTGTAACAAAGAGGGCGTTCTGTTACGGCGTGTAATCATCTGGAGGCTGAAAGTTGGGGAAATGTTCTTTCCCTAATAATCAGAATACTCTCAAAAGCATTGTTTTCTAACGGAAAACTACAAATAGGATTAGAAGTTTGTTAAGATAAAGAGTGAATGATGAGAAAAAGTATGAACTTAGTGACTAAATCAAACGAATAAGGAGGTCATAGCGTTCAAATAAGCCGTTAAAATACTTTTAATATGGAGGTTATCGTTATTTTTAATAAAATAGTCAAAAGAAGTGTTATGTTTATTGGCCTATTAATGGTGGTTCTGGCAGGAGCCAGCCATCCTTCACTGATAGGAAAGGGTGAGGCATCCGATGAACATTACATCATCGGGATGGATCAGACGATGGCGCCTTTCACCTTTTTGGATGATGATGGGAACCCAGCAGGTCTGGAGCTAGAAATTTTTGATGCGATTGCTGAAGACCAAGACATCAGCTATGAATATCAAAACTTATCTTTCAGTGCCGGTCTGCAGGCATTAGAGACCAAACAAATCGATGGTTTATTAGCTGGAGTAGCTATCACACCTGAACGCGCCGAAGTGATTGATTTCTCTGAACCGATTTTAGAAGTAGG
>CAZKSU010000240.1:0-2367 GCA_964555455.1 uncultured Carnobacteriaceae bacterium | reverse complement strand
CGTAAAAATCGTTTTTGTTTTCCTGTTAATTGAGTCATAGAGACTCTCCCTTCAATTCTTGAGTTGGTTAAATCATGGCTTTTCGCATAAAGACATCGATGCCTTCTGGTGCCCACATGGCCACTCTCGTGTCCGCTTCATGGATAGCAACCCAGCCCAGCCCAGATACCACAATATCGGTCGGTTCTTTGATTGTAAATCGATGTTCTTTCAGTTTTGGCAAGTCCTCTTTTTCAAATTCATTTGGCGGTGTCAGCATTTCACCGAGCTGTTTTTCATAAAAGTCATCCGCTTTTTCCAATTTCGTCCGGTGCATTTGAAGCTCATTCGCTTTATAAAAGACAAAAGGCTGCTTGCCTGGACCTTTGATATAGTCAAAACGGGCCAAGCCGCCGATAAAGACGGTTTGTTCTTCATTTAACTGATACACGGCCGGCTTCACTTCACGCCGCGGAATAACTTTTTTCAAATCATTATGTGACAGATGATTCGTCAAGTTCGCCTGATGAACAATCCCTGGAGTATCGATTAAGTCTTTTCCATCTTCTAGAGGGATTTCAATACTGCCTAAAGTGGTTCCCGGGAAATAAGACGTCGTAATGGTGTCCGGCGAGTCCGTGGCGATATTAATAATCTGGTTGACTAAAGTTGACTTCCCGACATTAGTGGCTCCAACGATATAGACATCACGGCCATGACGCTCTCTGTCGATGACTTCCATCAAATCGCGCACGCTTTCTTTTTTAAGCGCACTGGTCAAGACCACATCAACCGGGCGAATCCCTGTTTCATGCATTTGTTCCGTTACCCACTGACGAATGCGGCCCTCACCTAAAGATTTTGGCAAAAGATCCAGTTTATTTCCGACAATCAATAAGTGATTGCTGCCTGCAAAGCGCTGCATCCCTCTTATCAAGGTTCCGCTAAAATCAAAGAGATCCACCACATTCACAATCAGTGCATCTTTTGAACTAATGTCATTGAGCATCGTTAAGAAATCGTCATCGGTGATTTCTACCTCTGCTACTTCATTATAATGGCGCAGGCGAAAACAGCGTCTGCAGTAAATGTTTTCTAACTCTTCTTCAGGTTTGTTTAAGACTGAACTGGGCACATAGCCGGATTTTTTTTCGTCCGTCGACTGGAGCTTGGCTCCGCACCCAATACAATACACCTCTTCATTATTCATTAATTGGCTCATCTAAATTATTCTCCCATCTCATATTCGGATCTGATTTGATTAGGTAATTCATAATCTGCAATTCAATCATTCGATTAAACTTTGTGTTCCAAGCGTCAGATTCTAGGATGGGTTTCACCAACACACTTCGAACACCGGCTCGATTGGATCCGAACACATCGGTAACCACCTGGTCCCCCACCATCAATAAATCTTCTGGCGGCAGCTGCAATTTCTCTTGGGCTAAGCGAAAGGCGCGGCGAGACGGTTTCATACTTCGTGGAATATAATCCACATTTAAGTACTCCGCGACTCCTTTGACCCGTTCATCCGAATTATTGGAAAGAATCACAATCGGCACCTTGGCCAAGTTCATCATATCAATCCACTGCACCGCATCATCACTAGCCTTTGGATTGTTCCAAGCAATTAATGTATTGTCCAAATCGGTCAAAACAGCTTTAATATTATGTTTTTCTAACTGTTCTGGAGTAATCGAATAAATCGATTCGACCATCCATGTTGGTTTAAACCACTTTAACATCGCATAAATCCTTTACTTTTTCATATTTTATATTTTTTCTGACTGAAAAACAGAGAGTACACGAATGGATGTACTCTCTTGACTCATCGTTCTATTCCTGTTCGACTTCTTCTTCAATTTCCCCTACTTTTTCTTCGGGAATCACCGGTTGAATCAATTCGTAAATTTCCATCGCCACAAAATCGATGTTGTCATAAACTTGCTCTTCCACCTCGACACTCAGATCGTTCAAGAGAAAAACATCTCGCGTGCGGTCATAGGTCACTTGCGCTCGTTCGACCCCGTCGACTTCAAAACGGCGTGTTTGCTTCTCGTCCGTTTTATCTTCAATCATAGCTTCTAATCGTAAAATAATTGGTCTTAAATCAGATGGTTTCAATTATATCCTACCTTTCTAAGCACTATCCGTGCTAATCTCTGCTTTATTTTACCAAATTATGCACAAAATAACAGTTAAATACGTTAAGTATTTAGAAAATCGGCAGATATCTAGCATTTTGAGCCTAAATCAGCCGGATAGCTCTGCTAATTTACTATGTATAACTGAGAAACTCTCAGAACAAATAAAAACGCCGAGCGGACTCAGCGTTTCTACTGAATGGTCTGTAGTTTATAGTTTCTCCCACCAAAGCTTAATTAAGGA
>CAZKSU010000239.1:0-2398 GCA_964555455.1 uncultured Carnobacteriaceae bacterium | reverse complement strand
TACAGGAATCTGAGAAACTAAAAAGTAAACGCAATGAAGTTTCTAAAGAGATTGCGGAGAAAAAGCGCAATAAAGAATCGGCGGAGGACGCGATTCAATCCATGCAGGAAGTCAGCAAACAAATCAAAGAAATTGATCAAGAATTAGAAGAAATTGAAAAAGTAACGAAAGAGATCTCGACAGGGCTGCCTAATCTGCCGCATGAATCAGTACCGGTTGGCGAGTCGGAGGACGAAAACGTAGAAATCAGCCGCTGGGGTGATGAGTTAATCAGCCGTCCAGGCGACAATCCTAAACCGCATTGGGATTTAGGCGAAGATTTAGAAATCTTAGATTTTGCTCGCGGAGCTAAAGTGGCTCAGAGCCGCTTTGTCTACTATAAAGGGGCAGGAGCTCGTCTGGAACGGGCTTTGTATAACTTCATGCTGGATGTCCAGACAGAAGAACACGGGTATAAAGAGATGATTACGCCGTACATTGTCAATGATGCGTCGATGTTTGGAACAGGTCAATTCCCTAAATTTAAAGAAGACGTGTATGAAATTGAAGATGAGAATTTAACCCTTATTCCAACTTCTGAGGTTCCTTTAACGAACTTTTACCGAGACGAAATCTTGGATGAAGCCGATTTGCCGCAATATTTCACTGCGATGAGTCCAAGTTTCCGTTCAGAAGCAGGAAGTGCCGGACGTGATACACGCGGTTTAATTCGCCTGCACCAATTCCACAAAGTAGAGCTCGTAAAATTCGCGAAACCTGAGGATTCTTACGATGAGCTAGAAAAAATGACCCGCGATGCAGAAACAATTTTGGAAAAACTTGAACTGCCTTATCGCCGTATTGTTTTATCTACAGGAGACATGGGCTTTGCTGCAGCTAAAACGTACGACATCGAAGTGTGGATGCCGGCTCAAAAGACTTATCGTGAAATCAGTTCATGCTCAAACACGGAAGATTTCCAGGCGCGTCGTGCCATGATACGCTTCCGTCGGGAAGAAAGCGGAAAAATTGAGTATGCCCATACATTAAACGGTTCAGGTTTAGCCGTTGGCCGCGCTTTTGCTGCAATTTTGGAAAACTACCAGCAAGAAGATGGCTCTATTAAAGTCCCAGATGTTTTAGTGCCTTATATGGGCGGTATGGAATATATTCGTATAGAAGACAAATAACAGAAAAGAATGATCTGAAGGCCACTCCTTTAAACGAGTGGCCTTTTTGTATAGGAAGAGGCTACATATTTGTTCAATAGCTCTATAGAAGATATAATAGAAGAAGAAATGAGGAGATCAATATGGCAGAATTTAAAAAAGCAGTATTTGCTGGAGGATGTTTTTGGTGTATGGTCCAGCCCTTTGATTCTTTACCCGGTATAGAGTCTGTAATTTCTGGTTTCACAGGAGGACATGTAAAAAATCCTTCTTATAGAGAAGTGGTGCGAGGAACGACAGGACATACAGAAGCAGTGGAGATTACTTATGATCCAGATAAAATTTCCTATGCTGACTTAGTAGAGATTTATTGGCGTCAAACAGATCCGACAGATGCCGGAGGCCAATTTGCCGATCGGGGGGACAGTTATCGACCAGTGATTTACTACAGCGATGAGGAAGAACGGGAAATAGCCGAACAGTCAAAAGAAAATCTGCAAAAAAATGGTCCATTCAAAGATCCTATCGTCGTCACGATCGAACCTCGAGAAGCCTTTTATCCCGCGGATGAAGAGCATCAAGATTTTTACAGAAAGCAGCCAGCCCACTATAAAAGATATAGTATCGGGTCCGGAAGAGCACCTTTTTTAAAAAAACACTGGCATTAATTTGAGAGATGTATTATAATAAAGGTCCTGGAAAAATAGTTTGTCCAGGGCTATAAAAACATGCATACAAAAATTTACAAAAATAATTTTAAAAAAAGGTTGACATCTTTACAAATAGTATGTATTATATAGTAGTTGCTGTGAAACACATCAGCAAAAATAAGTACGGTGGCGATAGCAAGAAGGATCCACCTGTTCCCATGCCGAACACAGAAGTTAAGCTTCTTAGCGTCGAGGATAGTGAGGGGTTGCCCCTTGTGAAAGCCGAACGCTGCCGTTCTTATTCTATTGGAGAATTAGCTCAGTTGGGAGAGCACCTGCCTTACAAGCAGGGGGTCACTGGTTCGAGCCCAGTATTCTCCATTTTCTTTGAGCCATTAGCTCAGTCGGTAGAGCATTTGACTTTTAATCAAAGGGTCGCAGGTTCGATTCCTGCATGGCTCATTTGAGAAAATAATTACAAACTTTAAAAAAGGACTTGCATTTATTTTCTCAATAGCATATAATATATCTTGCGTCTTAAATAAGCCGGCTTAGCTCAGTTGGTAGAGCATCTGATTTGTAATCAGGCGGTCGAGGGTT
>CAZKSU010000238.1:0-2420 GCA_964555455.1 uncultured Carnobacteriaceae bacterium | reverse complement strand
AAAGTGGAAGCGAACGTTGGAGCTCCACAAGTTTCTTACCGTGAAACATTCACGAAAACCGTTGAAGCTGAAGGTAAATTTATCCGTCAATCAGGTGGTAAAGGTCAATACGGTCACGTATGGATCGAGTTTGGTCCACTTGAAGAGGGTGAAGGCTTCGAATTTGAAGATGCGATTGTTGGAGGAGCTGTTCCTCGTGAATACATTCCATCTGTTGAAGAAGGTCTAAAGGCTTCTATGGAAAGCGGAGTGTTAGCGGGTTATCCACTAATCGATGTTAGAGCGAAACTTTACGATGGTTCTTACCACGATGTTGACTCGAGTGAGACAGCATTTAAAGTTGCCGCTTCAATGGCATTGCGTAATGCAGCTAAAAAAGCTGGCGCTGTAATTTTAGAGCCGATTATGGCTGTAGACATTACGGCTCCTGAAGAATATTTAGGAGACTTAATGGGGCATATTTCTTCTCGCCGTGGAACAATCGAAGGTCAAGAGCAACATGGTAATGCTATGACTGTTACAGGTATGATTCCACTATCAGAAATGTTTGGATACGCAACAACATTGCGTTCTGCTACACAGGGTCGAGGAACATTCTCAATGCAATTTGACCATTACCAAGCTTTACCAAACTCTCTTGCAGAAGAAATCATTGCTAAAAATGTAGGTTCATCTGGAGACGAATAATCTTCAATAAACTACTATAATTAAACAACCTTGCAAAGTAGAGTGAAAGCTTAGAAAGATTTGCTTTCACCTGCTTATGCAAGTATAATACTAAATTAGAGAGCGGATTATTCTGCTTGCTAATTAAAAAATAATTTAAATTCCTTAAGGAGGATATTTTTAAAATGGGTAAAGAAAAATTTGAACGTACGAAACCACATATGAACGTTGGTACTATCGGTCACGTTGACCATGGTAAAACAACTTTAACAGCTGCTATTACAAACGTATTAGCTTCAAAAGGTCTTGCAGATGCGCAAGCATATGACTCAATTGATGGTGCATCAGAAGAGAAAGAACGTGGAATTACAATTTCAACTTCTCACGTTGAATACGAAACTGAAGACCGTCACTATGCACATATCGATGCTCCAGGGCACGCGGACTACGTTAAAAACATGATTACTGGTGCTGCTCAAATGGACGGTGCGATCTTAGTAGTTTCTGCTGCTGATGGTCCAATGCCACAAACTCGTGAGCACATCTTATTAGCTCGTCAAGTAGGTATTCCACACATCGTTGTTTTCTTAAACAAACTAGATATGGTTGACGACGAAGAGTTAATCGAACTAGTTGAAATGGAAGTTCGTGAGCTATTATCAGAATACGACTTCCCAGGAGACGACATTCCAGTTGTTGCTGGTTCAGCGCTTAAAGCTCTAGAAGGCGACGAAGAATACGCTGAGAAAATCATGGAATTAATGGCAGAAGTTGACAAAATTCCATTACCAGAACGTGACGACAGCAAACCATTCTTAATGCCAGTTGAGGACGTATTCTCAATTTCTGGTCGTGGTACTGTTGCAACTGGACGTGTTGAGCAAGGTAAAGTTGAAGTCGGTGACGAAGTTGAAATCGTTGGTATCACTGATACACAAAAAACAACTGTTACTGGTGTAGAAATGTTCCGTAAAATGTTAGACTCTGCTGAAGCAGGAGACAACATTGGTGCATTATTACGTGGTGTTACACGTGATGACATCGAGCGTGGACAAGTTTTAGCTCAACCAGGTTCAATCAACCCACACGCTAAATTCAAAGGACAAGTTTATGTTCTATCTAAAGAAGAAGGTGGACGTCACACTCCATTCTTCACAAACTACCGTCCTCAGTTCTACTTCCGTACAACAGACGTTACTGGTGTAGTTTCATTACCAGAAGGTACTGAAATGGTCATGCCTGGTGACGATACTGAAATGGAAGTTGAATTAATCGCGCCTATCGCTGTTGAAGAAGGTACACGTTTCACAATTCGTGAAGGTGGACGTACAGTTGGTGCTGGAGTTGTTACAGAAATTCTATAATTTTATAGAAGATTCTGATTTACAGCTTTTAAAAACGAAATAAACAAAAGCTCGCTGCTTTTATAGTAGCGGGCTTTTTTGTTTTTTAAAATACTTTTGTGCGATTCAAGAACATAGGCAAAGATATAGAAAAAGGACGAATTCCAACGAATAAGTGTATCTCCAGTAACTGATTGCTTATTTTTTTGTTAAAACGAAAAGGATCAGAGAGCGAGAACTTGTATCACATTCTCAATGAGAATCGAAGACAAAAAACAACTACCTATTTTATTTAGCTAAAAACAAAGTACAAAAGCTCTTTCTTTTACAAATTAGCGGGAAATAACTGGATAATTTACACTAAATACAAAAAAACTCAGAAAATGTGCATTTTTTTCAAATAACACTTGA
>CAZKSU010000237.1:0-2436 GCA_964555455.1 uncultured Carnobacteriaceae bacterium | reverse complement strand
ATCAGGTGTTGTTTCAACGCGTTGAGATTTCATGTAAAGCCTCCCTTTCAGTCTTGGAGTAAAATGTAATGATTTTGAGGTATACAAGAGTGCTTGGATCTTTCATTTATTTTACCATGTAAGAGAGTCGCAAAGGCATTTGAAGAACTGCCTTTAGTTGTTTAACAGCAATCGATAAAAAGAGCTCTGCGGCTCCTGTAGACTTGTGCCATGATTAGAGAAGAGAATTGCCGATCTTGTTTTTACAGAGGCCGTAAAAAACGTTTGGGCGAGCTGCTATTGCATGGACCCAACTGCAGCAAATAAAGCCTCCTGGGAGGAACACTTTGTCTGTTTCAGTTAAAATGACTGTACCATGATAGGGAGGGGTGTAAAAATGATTGAGCGAGAATATGCGACAAACCGTACACATGCCCAACAAGTGTTGAGTGTGGTGATTCATGCGGATGCTGAGAAAGTTTTCCATTATTTAGCGACAACAGAAGGTGTTTCAAGCTGGTTTCCCGAATTGTCTTTGGATGAAGAGGGCAAAGAAGTGCTGTTTGATCTGGGCGATGGCTCCTATGAAAGGATGAACATCCTAAGCCTTGAAAAGAACCATTCCATCTCTTATGAATGGGGAACAGGAAAAGTCACGTTCCAATTAGTTGAACATGACGGGAAGACGAAGCTGACATTTACTGAGGTCCTGCCTTTTACTTTTGAAACAGTCAGTCAAGATTTTGCCGGTTGGGATTTTCAGATGAAAAACATCAAAGATATGGTGGAAACCGGGAAGACCGCTGACATGCAGATGGAGGATTTCCAAAGACGGAAAGCGGCCATTGAAGAAAACATTGAAAAAAGCCTGGACAAAAAAGAATAGACAAAAAAGTAGCCGGAATCGGCTACTTTTACTCTTTTTAACGGAGATGCGCATCCTGTTTATTCTTTGCGAGCACCCAGGCAGCGAAAGCCTCGATGCCGTGAATAGTGGCTTCGGCACGGATGGAGTGGAAGAGATCAATGTTGTGTTCCGCATATGGGAATTCGACATAAACGACTGGATGAGTGGAAGAATGGCGCAAATGCTCTGAGAAGAGCCGCGCATGTGCAACCGGCACTATTTTGTCTTGGCTGCCATGTGTGATAAGAAAGGGCGGGGCGTCTTTCCCGCTATAAGCCATGGGTGCTGAAGGTTTGTCCCTGTTATTGCTGATTGAGCCGTAATAGCCGTATTGACAAATCACTCCGATGACAGAAGTGTCTGCTTTTTCAAAACCTGGCTGGTAGGTGGGATCATTGGGTGTCAGAGCCGCCATTGCAGCCATATGGGCACCTGAAGAATTACCGGCTATAAAAATCGCCGCCGGATCCGCACCAAACTCGGCTCCGTGCTCACGCACCCAGGCAATCACTTTTTTGGCATCAATCAAGTGCTCAGGGAATTTGGCGGCTGGACTCAGCCGATAGTTGGCACTGATGCACACCCATCCTTGGCTTGCCAGTTGATGAATCAAAGGAAGCGACTGACTGCTTTTTCTGCCGCTGGAAAATCTTCCGCCGTGGAAATGCACCAGCACCGGAGAGCCCGTTGGATGAGAACGGTGGCGGTACACATCCAGCAGATTTCTCACACCAGCATCGCCATAGCGGATGTCCGCAATTCGCTCAACATTGTAGGGTCTTTTGATAAAAGGACCAAGGAAAGCTTGGCCGACGATATTTTTTTGCAGACGATTGGCAATTTCAGGCTCAATGGTATTTCGCCATCCTTCGGGCAGACTCTCGTCCAAGTGGTGTTTAACTAGCGGTGCATCTTGGATTCCTCGGTAAATAATGAGGATCAGTCCTGCAGCGGCAATCACTGCTACTCCAAAAATCAGCCACCCAACCGGAGAATAGATATCCCCATTAATAAAAGCCAGCCATGTGGAGCCGAGCAGCCAGAAGAACCCCAGGAAGGGCAGCTCATTCATTACACCAAAATAAGAACTTAAAGACTTAAAGGGACGCGGCCAGTCGGAGGGTGCTAAAACGAAATACACACACCAAGCGAGAAGCAGCGTTGAAATCAGATAGCCAATGGGGAGGTTTGACATGTTAAACCCCTTCTTTCAGTCATAGAATGAGACAGCTCAACAAGATTTCAGGAACGGAAGCTCCAAGGAATATAACGTCATGCTTTCAGAATCTTTATTTCTTCTTTTATATATACATTGTTTACTGGGTAAAAGCAATTGAGATGGCTGCAGGTCTACCCTAGAAATTTGAGAGAACAGATGGGTTGACAAGTTTGACCGGAATGTAGACACTTATACTAATGAGTGAGGAGGAAGAGGTGTGAAGCTTTCCAAGCGGATTAAAAATGAAAGAACAGCCTGATGAGGAGAGGTGGTTGACTATTTATTATTTAAAAAGTATTTTAAAGCTACTATTAGGTGTCGTGGGTATATT
>CAZKSU010000236.1:0-2439 GCA_964555455.1 uncultured Carnobacteriaceae bacterium | reverse complement strand
CAAAAGAACATATTGGAAAAAAAGTAACTTTAAATGGCTGGGTGCAAAAAAGACGCGACCTTGGGGGCATGATCTTTATTGACTTAAGAGATCAGTCCGGCTTAGTGCAAGTTGTATTTAATGCAAAACAAGGAGAGGATCTCTTACATGTGGCTGAAACTTTACGTGCTGAACATGTTTTAGAAGTAGAGGGAACGGTTGTTGAACGTCTTGACGGCGCAGTTAACCCAAATATGGCGACAGGTGATCTTGAAGTGGAAGCTACGGGATTAACCGTTCTTAACAAAGCCAAGACTCCGCCTTTTGAAATTAATGACGACATTACAGTATCTGATGACATTCGTATGAAATACCGCTATCTAGATTTACGTCGCCCGCGTATGCAGCAAAATATCCGCACACGCCATGAAACAAAAAGAGCGATTCGCGACTTCTTAGATAATGATGGTTTCATTGATATTGAAACACCTTATCTAACGAAATCAACACCAGAGGGAGCACGTGACTATTTAGTGCCTTCACGAGTACATCCAGGCCGTTTCTTTGCGTTGCCTCAATCTCCTCAGCTCTTTAAACAGCTGCTGATGGGATCAGGAGTTGACCGTTACTATCAGATCGTTCGTTGCTTCCGAGATGAAGATTTACGTGGAGACCGTCAGCCAGAATTCACGCAATTAGATATTGAGATGGCTTTTGCAGATGAAGAACATATCCGTCAAGGAACAGAAAACATGTTAAAGCATGTTGTAAAAGAAGTAAAAGACATTGAACTAACAGAAAAATTCCCAATTATCGCTTATGATGAAGCAATGGCTAAATACGGAAGTGATAAACCGGATATTCGTTTCGAAATGTACTTAAAAGATGTCGCTTCAGTTGTTGAAAAAACAGATTTCCGTGTATTCACTTCAGCGCTTGAAAGCGGCGGAGCTGTAAAGGGTCTAGCAGTTAAAGGCGGAGCGGATGAATTCACCAGAAAGCAAATTGACGCATTAGAAGTATTAGCAAAAAACTATGGTGCAAAAGGTTTAGCTTGGATGAAAGTGACAGATGAAGGATTTACAGGTCCAATTTCAAAATTCTTCAGTGAAGAGACGATTCAAAACGAATTGCTTGAAGCAATGGATGCTGAAGCAGGAGACCTGCTTTTATTCGTAGCTGACGAGAATAAAGTGGTCTATGATGCACTTGGAGCACTGCGTGTTCACTTAGGAAAAGAATTAGAATTATATGATCCAGAAGAACTGGCCTTTATTTGGGTAGTCGACTGGCCATTGCTTGAATTCGACGAAGAAGAAGAACGTTACGTGGCGGCACACCATCCATTCACTCGTCCAAAACAAGAAGATCTGGGCAAGCTGACATCGAATCCAGTAGATGTTTACGCACAGGCTTATGATATTGTTTTAAATGGATATGAGATTGGTGGAGGTTCTATCCGTATTCATGAACGAGCCTTACAAGAAGAAATGTTCAAAGCACTTGGATTTACGGAAGAAGAAGCTGAGAGTCAATTTGGATTCTTACTGGAAGCTTTTGACTATGGATTCCCGCCCCATGGAGGAATTGCGTTAGGTTTAGACCGTTTAGTCATGGTTTTAGCTAATGAGCCAAATATCCGCGAAGTGATCCCGTTCCCTAAAAACGGCCGGGCAGCTGATCCTTTAACTGATGCACCAAGCATTGTTTCCGACGCACAATTGGAAGAATTGGCTTTGAAAGTAACAGAAGAACCGGATAAATTACCAGACGACCAGCCAGAAGAGTAAAGGAGAAATGGAATGGTACTTTTAGGTTCACACGTGAGTATGAAATCACCGAAGTATTTATTAGGGGCAGTGGAAGAAGCTGCTTCCTATGATGCGAATGCTTTTATGATTTACACAGGAGCACCGCAAAATACCCGGAGACAGTCTTTAGAGAAGATGAAAATCTCCCAAGGACATGAAGCCATGGATTTGCACGAAATGGATACAGAAGACATCGTGATCCATGCCCCCTATATTGTGAATTTAGGGAATACATTTAAAGAAGATAATTTTGAGTTTGCGATTGAATTCATGACAGAAGAGATTCGACGGGCAGAAGCGATGGGTGCAACACAAATGACCATGCACCCTGGCGCGCATGTGGGCGCGGGTCCGGAAGCAGGGATCGAAAAGATCGCTGAAGGTTTGAATCGAATTTTAAGACCAGACCAAACCGTCCAAATCGCCTTGGAAACAATGGCTGGAAAAGGGACTGAAATTGGCCGGTCATTTGAAGAGCTTGCTCAAATCATTGAAGGGGTAGAGCTAAAGGAAAAAATCTCAGTGACTTTAGATACATGCCATGCCCATGATGCCGGATATCCGATAAGAGATGATTTTGATTGGGTCTTAGATGAATTCGACCGTATTATTGGCTTAGACCGATTAAAAGTTGTCCATGTCAATGATT
>CAZKSU010000235.1:0-2477 GCA_964555455.1 uncultured Carnobacteriaceae bacterium | reverse complement strand
AATGAAAATAGAAAGACTCTCAAAGTTCAACGAGTAGCTGTCTTATCTTCTCATCGTGGTAAAAATATCGGTTTAGAATTATTAAAAGAAATTGAAAAGGAAGCCAAAAGAATGGGAGCGGAGCTTTTAGTCTTATCTTCACAAGATCACGCCATCCCTTTTTATGAAAAAGTTGGCTATAAAGTTAGCGATGAAGAAGGTTATCTCGATGCCAATATCCCCCATCATGATATGGAGAAAGAAATTTTATAAAGTAGTCTTTAAAGAATTTAAAATCATAAAAAGTCCGATTAGGAAGAAAGCTTTCACCTTTTTCCAAATCGGACTTTATTTAGTCTGATTAAGAGAAATTTTTTATCACCCTATTCATTTGATTTCTTGATTAACTTTACTCACTTTAAAGTAAATTAGAAATAAATATACTAGCGATAGAAAAATAAATAAAGACAGAGGTTAAATCGCTTAATGTTGAAATAAAAGGGCCGCTAGCTACTGCCGGATCAAAGCCCAGTCTCAGCATCAATTTGGGAATCAAAGCCCCAGCCACATTAGCAACAGCAATTGCTACTGCCATCGCGGCTCCAATAATAAGGCCCAAGGTGATGTTTCCTTGCCAAAATCCCGCTACTATAGCGATTGATACTCCAACTATCACGCCTGTTATAGCGCCCGTTAGTAATTCAAACAAGACAGAAGTGAAAAATGGGTCATCTTCCGATTTGTTGGTAAGTTTACGGACTGCTACGGCTAAGGACTGGGTCCCTGCATTCCCTGCAGTACCCGTAATTAGTGTTACAAAGCTAGATAATACAGGTACAGCAGATATGAGTCCTTCAAATTGACTAATTAAAGTTGCAGTCCCCATTCCTAAAAATAAGAGGGTAATTAACCAGGGCAAGCGAGCTCTTGCTGCCCCAAAAGGAGTATCATGTATCTCATTGACGTCGACTGCAGCCAAACCGGAATAATCACTATCTGCTTCTTCTTGCATAACATCTAACACATCATCAACAGTAATAATTCCTAATAACTCGTGGTCAAATCCTACTACTGGTAAAGCAAGTAAATCATAATCCTGAACCATTTTAGCTACTTCCACTTGATCATCATTCACTTGTACGGATATAACGCGCGGATTTACTAAACTACTAATTAATTGGTTATCATCATTCACTATTAAATCACGAAGTGAAATAACTCCTTTTAATCGATTCCGATCATCGATTACATAAACGTAATAAATAGTTTCTGCATCTGCTGCAGCGTTTTTTAAGTGATCATAAGCCTCTTTAACGGTGTAGTCTTCCCGAATTGCTACAAATTCAGTGGTCATTATCGACCCAGCCGTTTCATCAATATAATTAATTAACTGAGAAATTTCACGGGCTGATTCTGGAGGCATTAAATTCATATAGATGCTTACTTTTTCTTTATCTTCGATATGGTTTAAAATATCCACGGCATTATCGGCAAACATTTCGCTTAAAACACCTGCTGCATAGGCGTTACTCATTTCTAAAAGGTAGGCTTCTAATTCTGGTAAGTCTGCTACTTCATAAGCATCAAAAATATCAGCAGTTTCTGAAGGTGATAAAAAATGGTAAACTTTCTCTCTTTCCAGTGCTTCAAATTCAGCAAAAATTTTAGCTTGATCATAAGTGTGGAGGGCTAAAAATTCAGTTCGGAAGCGTGTCATACGCCCGTTTTGCAGCATTTGTTTAAAACTGGATACACTTTGCTCAAATGAGCGCTCAAATACTTCCATTTTAAAAACCTCCTTGTGTTGACGATGCTAAAAAGCGTTAAAATTTTATGTCTTTTTAAATTAATTTACTTTCAAATAAGATTGGTGGTTCATCCAATTTTTCATATCTAATGGAACCGGTTGATATAAATGTAAAGGATTCTTTGTAAATGGATGGATTAACTTTAGTTCAGCACAATGAAGCGATTGGCGAGAAATCAAAGGAGTGCTAGGTCCCCCATAAAGATTATCTCCTATCAAAGGTCCTCCTTCGTGTGCTAAGTGAACACGTAATTGATGGGTTCTTCCTGTGTGAAGTTGTAACCTTAAGAGGGCTCCATCAGGATATTGGTCCAACAACCAATACTCCGTTAAAGCTCTTTTCCCTGTTGCATGCACCCGGCGGGTAATAATTGAATCTTCCGATCTAGCAATAGGCCCATTTAATAACCCATGCTTAGTCCATTCTCTTTTAGAAGTTAAAGCATAGTAATACTTTTCTAAACTGCCTGATCTTAACTGCCGGTCTAATAAAGCATGTGCTAAACGATGTTTAGCAATAATCATTAAGCCAGAAGTATCACGGTCTAAGCGAGTTACAATATGAATCACTTGATCCCGGTATGCTTGTTTTAAATAGTAACCTCGGATTCGATTTGCCATCGCACTATCTGGGTCTCTCCTTGAAGGTATAGAGACGACTCCTATAGGTTTATTGACGATAAGTAAATGA
>CAZKSU010000234.1:0-2478 GCA_964555455.1 uncultured Carnobacteriaceae bacterium | reverse complement strand
GCTATGGTATGGTTACTTTCTCTTATTTAATCTGCTGAAACTCTAGCATATCGAAGACAATCGTGCTATACTATGAACCAGATGGAAGCCTTCTAGACCTTGTTGTCGCAGAAGGTTTTTTAATTTGGCGAAAATAACCGATGATTGAAAAGTATAAAAAGCAATTGAAAAGATTAAATATAGGGGTGAACAAATGAATTCGTTTGATCGAATCAGTCAGGAAAAAAATTGGTACGTGCTGCACACTTACTCAGGCTATGAAAAAAAAGTCCAGCAAAACTTGGAATCCCGCATGTCAAGTATGGGAATGGAAGAGAATATTTTTGAAATCTTAGTTCCGGAACAGGAAGTTCATGAAGAAAAAGATGGCGAAATGGTTTCTAAAATGAAAAAAGCTTTCCCAGGATATGTTCTTGTGCAGATGATTATGTCTGATGAAGCGTGGTATGTGGTGCGAAACACACCGGGGGTCACCGGTTTTGTGGGCTCTCACGGAGCGGGAAGTAAACCTTCTCCATTGCTGCCTGAAGAAGTAGACGATGTGATGCGCAGTATTGGTGTGAATCCACGTAAAGTATCGATTAATCTTGAAGTAGGACAAGCCGTTCAAATTATAGGCGGTGCTTTTTCGGGAATGGAAGGCGTAGTCGAAGCTTTTGATGAAGATAAAGGAAAAGTTACGGTTCTTGTTGAAATGTTCGGCCGTGAAACAGATACAGAACTCGACTACTCTCAAGTAAAAGAAATCGAAGAAGGCTTTACTTTATAAGAAATAAGAAGCATTTGGGTTTTCCTGTCAATAGAGACGAGAAGACCCTTATTTTTTGCAAAAGACGCTGGTATCGATATTTTTACAAAAAGCACTTGAATTTTTGTAGAAAAAATGTTAAAATAGCTCGGTACGTTTAAGGGCGATTGTGCACTTAAATGGTATTTATAGGTGGGAGGGGAAATACTTAACCCCATTTTAACCACTCGCGGACAAAACAAGGAGGTATGTCTCGTGGCAAAAAAAGTTATAGACGTAGTTAAATTACAAATCCCAGGAGGAGCAGCAACACCTGCACCCCCAGTTGGACCAGCTTTAGGTCAAGCAGGAATCAACATTTCAGGCTTTACTAAAGAGTTTAACGCACGTACGGCAGATCAACAAGGAACTATTATTCCTGTTGTCATTACAGTATATGAAGATCGTTCATTTACATTTGTAACAAAAACTCCACCGGCTTCAGTTTTATTAAAAGAAGCTGCAGGTATTGACTTAGGTTCAGGTGAACCAAATACTAAAAAAGTTGGAACTGTTACATCGGATCAAGTGAGAGAAATTGCTGAAACAAAACTGGAAGACTTAAACGCAGCTGACGTTGAAGCAGCAATGCGTGTAGTTGAAGGTACAGCTCGAAGCATGGGAATCACTGTAGAAGGCTAAATCTTATAGATAAGCATTAGACTATAGAGTGAGATATCTCGTGCGCATACACAGAGACTGTGTATATTCAGTGGGAGGTCAATCCGCTAATACCACATAAGGAGGATTTAATCGTGGCAAACAAGAAAAGAAGTAAAAAATACCTTGCTGCATTAGAGCAAGTAGACCGTGAAAAAGAATATGGTTTACGTGACGCAGTAAGCTTAGTAAAAGAAATTGATTATGCAAACTTTGACGCAAGTGTTGAAATTTCATACCGTTTAGGTGTTAACCCTAAACATGCTGACCAGCAATTACGTGGTGCATTAGTTTTACCGCATGGTACTGGAAATACTCAAACAGTTGTTGTATTTGCTAAAGGCGAAGCGGCAGAAGCTGCGCGTGAAGCAGGTGCGGACTTTGTTGGAGAAGAAGACTTAGTAGAGCGTATTGAAGGCGGCTGGCTCGATTTTGACGTCGTCGTTGCTTCACCAGACATGATGGCTCAAGTAGGTCGTTTAGGACGTGTACTAGGACCTAAAGGACTAATGCCAAACCCTAAAACAGGTACAGTTACACAAAACGTAGGAAAAGCTGTCGAAGATATTAAGGCAGGACAAGTTGCCTACCGTGTAGATAACCAATCAAACTTACATGTTCTAGTTGGAAAAGTATCTTTCTCAGAAGACGAACTTGTTGAAAATATTCGTGCGGTTCACAACGAAGTATTAGAAATTCGTCCAGCGAGCGTTTCAGGTTCTGCTTATATTAAAGCTTTAACTGTAGCAAGTACATTTGGCCCTGGTGTCAAAATTGACTACAGTCATGTAGATGCAGACGAAGCATAAAAAAATAACATTTAAGCTTGCAAGTTTAAAAAGAACTTGCTATAATCTTAAAGTCTTAAAGAATTGAATACCCAAACATTACCGAAGACAGTATGTGGCATTTGCCTTAATTTCATACCGAGGAAGATGGATTAAAGAAGTTTAGCGCCATGCGCAAAATTTTCATTAAAACATTTAACACTCCCTCTATGTCCTCGGTGACAGAGGGAGTTTTTTAATGAA
>CAZKSU010000233.1:0-2488 GCA_964555455.1 uncultured Carnobacteriaceae bacterium | reverse complement strand
CACGACGCCAGAAACCTTAAGCCGTAAATTCAAAGAATTAGAAGAAAAAGGTTTGCTTGAGCAGCTGCCTAAGGGGAAGGTGCATATCCCTAGTGTAGAAGAATTGCTTTTTGAAGCCTTATAAGAGTAGAGACAAAGAACTGCTTCTTGTTGAGACAAGAGGCAGTTTTTTTTAGTGCAAAAGAATAGCTTGATACATAGCCGTATGCTATTCTTTAGAAAAGGGGCGTGGTCATATGAAAGCAATAAGGCGGAGTACACTGCTTCTATTAAGCGGCTTGCTGCTTGGAGCGTGTGGTGAGCCTGCGGACATCGAAGCCGTAGAACCAAAAGAGGATGTTGCAGAAAACTGGACGGCATATATCCGAGAAGGGGATGCCGCACTTGAAAGCTACACCTCCGACACCCAATTGAATTTGATTTTGGAATCAGGTCCTGAGGCTATGACGGAAGAAGATGAAGCTTTTATTCATATGCAGATGATTGGAAACCTCGAACAAGGGTATACCGAAGATGCAATTGGCGCATTATACTTTGAAGAGAACGATATTTACGTCCAAGAAGGAAATACTTGGGTCTTTTACCCAGACAGCGGCCCTATTGAGTATCCTTCCTGGTATCCGCATATAGTGGATGCTTTAGTTGAAATTGAGCATTTAGTGGAAGCCGCATCCGCTGATGGAAGTGTTGAACTTTTTTATGAAGGCAATGATCCAGAAGTATGGGAGGCTTTTGAAGAAGAATTTACTTTAGCCATTGAGGGAGTTTCACAGGAAAATGTTTATATTACATTAAATGCCGTAATAGATGATACAGATTATTACTTACAGGATTTAAACATCGATATTCTTGGCGAAGAGCAGTTAGGCGCTATGGGTCGCAACCGCATTAACATCCAGATTGCAGTCGATTATTACGACCATAACCAGGTGGATTTAACAAATATCGAGAAAGAAATTACCCAAGACATAGGGATTTAAGTAAGCAGTGACTTCATTCTCTCGAGGCTGTGAGAGGATGAAGTTTTTTTATAGGTTCAAAATAGTCTGCTTGAAGGCTAGCCTTTCATTTTCCGGATCTTTCTTCCTTTTCATTCGAACTTTCAAAAACAATTCACAATTCTGTGTTACACTATTAGGTAACGCTTACATTATTGATGATTAAGTGAAGTAGGCGGATTCGAAAAACATTCCCAATAGTCTCTGTCATTAAATGAGCTATCTGGCGAGTTGAAGCAGAACAAAAAATGTTCCACGAGAAACAATTTAGAAAGCATCGAATATAGTATACGGACAAGGAGTAGTTGAAATGACGAAAATAACAGAACGATTAGGGATGAGATACCCGATTATACAAGGAGGAATGCAGCACGTTTCAAGAAGCCCATTAGTTATTGCGGTATCGAATGCTGGCGGCTTGGGTGTCCTGACGGCGGGCTCACTGGATGCAGAAGGACTCCGCCAAGAAATACAGACAGTTCGTGAAAATACAGATCAGCCTTTTGGCGTAAATCTAGCGTTGATTCAAGAAAATATCGAAGAATTAATTGATGTGGTAGTGGAAGAAAAAGTTCCAGTAGTGACGACAAGGGCTGGTTCACCGAAGGAATATATCCCCCGTTTCAAAGAAGCAGGGATTAAGACGGTACCAGTCATTGCTTCCGTAAAACATGCCTTGAAGATGCAGGAATTAGGGGCAGATGCAGTTATCGCTGAAGGCCACGCGGCAGGCGGGCGTATCGGGAGCCTGTCTACCATGCCTCTAGTGCGACAAGTCGTCAAGGCTGTAGACATCCCTGTAATTGCAGCGGGCGGTATTGGAGATGGGGAAGGTCTAGTGGCCGCTTTATCCCTAGGGGCGGAAGCTGTACAAATGGGCACTGTATTCTTAGCCACTGAAGAGTGCCCGGTGCCGGAGGCGTTTAAAGAAAAAGTGGTCGAAGCTGTCGACACCTCCACCATTGTGACAGGCAGCAAAGAAGGCCGTCCGGTGAGATCTTTGCGCAATCGGCTGATGATGCGCTATTTGCATCTAGAACTGGCTCATACGCCTGAAGATGAATTAGAGGAACTGACCATTGACTCGCTTTATCGAGCGGTTGTGGAAGGGGATGTGGAATCGGGGACAATGATGGCCGGGGAAGCGGCAGGTCTAATCAAAAGTGTCCGACCAGTAAAAGAAGTGATTGAAGAGATGATAGAAGACGCCAATCAACAATTACGGAATTTAGTTCAGATAAATTTGTGAGAAGAAAATAGGCTGAATGAACAGTTGCAGGCACTGAGCATTAAGCCTATTTTTTATAGGATCAATACTGCTGTTCCCTTTTTTTAAACTCACTGTTTGATAAAATTTTGGTATCTATGGAAAAAATAAGCTAACCCAAGTAAAAAGAAGGGAGGAGAAAGATGGTTAACTTCTGGGTGAGTTTCATCTTTTTAATAATCAGCTGGGGGTTTGCAGTTGCATAAAAGGTTTGACGACTGTT
>CAZKSU010000232.1:0-2493 GCA_964555455.1 uncultured Carnobacteriaceae bacterium | reverse complement strand
TCATCAAAGATATGCAAAACCGCCCCTCCGGGATAACCAAATAAAACGTCAACGCCTTCATCCTTCAGCGCTTTGACTAGAAGTTCCGTTCCTTTTTTCATTGTTGCGCGTTTTGTAACCTCCAATATTCCCACTCCTTTTCTAATCGAATAAAAAAGGCCCCCCACTCGAATGAATGGGAGGCCTGAGTCCCATTCATCTTTCAAAAGCACGAATAGGACTCGCATAAATTAATGTTTTTTACACTAATTTGCTAAGTCCGATTAATAATAATAATAATGTTTTGATATGCTAAGAATTTCATGGGTATAACCTCATTTATTTTTAATGTTCATAAACCTTAGCTCATCTAATTTTAATTATCAAGGATTTTATTTAAATCTTTTTAATCACCTACAAAGAGGACCTCTCTAGAAAACCCAGCTTTCGCCTGGTATACTGATTCGCAAATGATTTATTTTACCGAAGGTATCTAAATAGAATGAAACGATCCTATTGGAGGAGTAAAATGATTAAATTAAAAAATGTGTCGCTGCGGAGGAATGGAAAAGAGATCCTTAAGCCCATTGACTGGCAAGTAAACCAAGGAGAGCACTGGGCCATTATGGGCTTAAATGGCTCAGGAAAAACCAGTTTACTGAATATCATTAAAGCTTACCATTGGCCCACAACCGGGGAAGTGGAGCTTTTAGGCGAAAAATTCGGAGAAGCCAATCTGCCCAAACTGCAAAAACGGATTGGCTGGGTCTCTTCGCTTTTGAAAACACGAATCAACCCCTACGAGCCGGTGGAAAAAATTATTTTGAGCGGTCTTTTTTCGTCTATTGGCCTTTATCAAAACTATGGAACTGCGGAAGAAGAGCAAGTGGAAGAGATGATGAGGATGCTGTCTATTGAACATTTACAAGGCCAGCCTTACAATCGATGCTCCCAAGGACAACAACAGATTGTCTTGATTGCGCGTGCATTGGTGTCGAAACCGGATTTGCTTATTTTAGATGAACCTTGCAATGGTTTGGATATTTTCGCGACGGAACTTGTTCTAACCACTATTCAGAAAATGATCCAAACACCTAATGGTCCAAACATTCTTTTTGTCACTCATCATACTGATCAAATTATAGTTGAGATGGAAAATGTTTTGCTTTTAAAGAACGGAGAAGTTTTTGCCAAAGGGAAAACAAACGATTTATTAACCGAGGAGGTTTTAGGGCAATATTACAATGAGCCAGTTGAGGTGATGCCTTTAAAGAACGGGCGGTATTTAGTGTATCTTGATTAGCTGAAAAGAATTCATCGTAAAGCTTACTCTCTTTGTCAACTAAGAAAGATTTAAAGCACTTTTTCAGCTGCGAAAGCGAATGGACATTGTTTTAAAAAATACACCTGTGTTTTTACTTGGCATCATAGAAGGGTTTCAAGAGAAAAATAAAAAAGTTGCATTTAATACTTGCTAATTAAAAATCAATGAGTTAAAGTGTATAAACATTAAAAATAAATGAGGTTATACCCATGAAATTATTAGCACACCAAAACATTATTATTATTATTAATAACCGGACTTAGCAAATTAGTGTAGAAAACATTAATTTATGCGAGTCCTATTCGTGCTTTTGAAAGATGAATGGGACTTAAGCCTCCCATTCCATCTATTGATGAGTGGGAGGCTTTTTTCATATTCTAAAGCTATTTGAGAGGAGTGATGCCAGAAAATAAGAGAATCAAGCTGCTGAAAATCTGCGAGAAAAAATGATCAAACGAAAAATATACATAAGGAGCTGGTTAACATGCAAAAAACATCAAACAAATTAAATTGGTCTGAATTGGATTTTTCATATACAGAGGTGCCTTACCGCTGGCGTGCCTACTGGAAAGACGGAGAATGGTATAAAGCTGGTTTAGAAACGGATCCGCGGCTGCCGCTTCATGAAGCTTCACCAATTGTCAACTACGGCCAAGGGGTCTTCGAAGGGAATAAAGCTTACGGGACAAAAGATGGACGGGTGGTTTTATTCCGGCCAGATGAGTTTGGGAAACGGCTAAACAGGGGCGCGCGTCGTTTAGGCATGCCGGAAGTTCCGGTAGAAGAGTTTATCCGAGCTTGTAAAGAAACGGTTCGAGCAAACCGCGATTATGTTCCGCCATACGGACACGATGGTGCAGCCATGTTTATCCGGCCGATGCTGCTTGGAGTAGGGGACCATATCCAGGTTTCAGCTGCTGAAGAGTACTTGTTTACCGTCTACGTGACTCCAGTCGGGCCATTGTACAAAGGCGGCCTGCAGCCAAGCGACTTTGTAGTGGACCATGAAAATGACCGGGTAGCTGCTGGCGGCACGGGAGATGTGAAGGCAACGGCCAACTATGCTGCGACATTGGCCACTAAGGATCGAATTAAAGAAGCCGGCTATGCGGATGTGGTGTATCTTGATCCGGAAACACATACTAAAATCGATGAGTTAAGTTCAGCCAACTTTTTTGGCATCGAAAAAG
>CAZKSU010000231.1:0-2500 GCA_964555455.1 uncultured Carnobacteriaceae bacterium | reverse complement strand
AATATATCCCCCGTTTCAAAGAAGCAGGGATTAAGACGGTACCAGTCATTGCTTCTGTAAAGCATGCCTTGAAGATGCAGGAATTAGGGGCGGATGCAGTTATCGCCGAAGGCCACGCGGCAGGCGGGCAAATCGGAAGCCTATCTACTATGCCTCTAGTGCGGCAAGTCGTCAAGGCCGTCGATATTCCAGTCATTGCGGCGGGCGGTATTGGGGATGGGGAAGGCCTGGTGGCTGCTTTGTCTCTGGGAGCGGAAGCCGTACAGATGGGAACTGTCTTCTTGGCCACTGAAGAATGCCCGGTGCCGGAGGCCTTTAAAGAAAAAGTGGTCAAAGCTGTTGACACCTCGACCATTGTGACAGGCAGTAAAGACGGACGTCCTGTAAGATCTTTGCGCAATCAGCTGATGATGCGCTATTTACATTTAGAACTGGCTAATACGCCTGAAGATGAATTAGAAGAACTGACGATTGACTCGCTTTACCGAGCGGTTGTGGAAGGTGATGTAGAATCAGGGACAGTGATGGCTGGGGAAGCAGCTGGTCTAGTTAAAGGCGTCCGGCCAGTAAAAGAAGTGATTGAAGAGATTATAGAAGAGGCCAATCAACAATTAGGAAGTTTAGTTCATATAAATTTGTGAGGAAAAAAAGAATAGAAAAAAATGGGTTTAATGATTAGCTACAGGTAGTGAGCATTGAGCCTGTTTTTTATGTGGACGATACTGCCGTTCACTTCTTTTTAAATCAATAGCTTGGCAAAATTTTGGTGTTTAACGGAGAAATAAGCGAAACTATGTAAATAGAAAAAAAGACCTAAAGTCAAACATGATTTTAGGTCTTTTGATGCCTATAAGGCAAAGGCCAATCGTTCACTCGCTTCTTCGGCCGCTTCAAATAAGAGCTGAATAAATTTTTTTGTTTTTGCGTCAGACATTCTAGAGACTGGCGCAATAATAGAAATGGCGCAGGCAACTTCGCCATATTCATCGTAGACAGGAACGGCAATGGAATAATTATCTTTTTTTAGTAAACCGATATTTAAAGAATAGCCTTGCCTGCGAATCTGCACGAGTTCTTCTTTAAATTTGATAATCTTTTCTTTTGAGTGAACAGGGAAGCTCACCGTCTCATCTTTAAGCATATTCTCAATATAGGTTTCATCTTTACCGGCCAGGAGAACTTTACCAGAGCTGGTCAAGTAAGCAGGCTGCTCTATGCCTATTTCCGATTCAAGCTCTGAGTAGTAAGGCCCGATACTTTTATTAAAGTAGAGCACATTGTAGTCTTTAAGAATAGAGATATGCACACTTTCTTTCGTTTCAAAGCTCACGTTTGTCAAAACGGGAGTGACTTCTTGAAAAATATGGGTGCTTGTCAGATAGATTCCGCCGAGCGTGAAGATGGAAGGACCTAATAAATAAGCGCTGCTGTCGGTGTCTTTGGCTAAAAATCCTTCAGAAACTAAACTCGAAATCAATCGGCTCACGGTACTTTTCGGCAAGTCGAGCTCTTCAGAAATATCTTTCACTCTCTTGACTGGCTGCGCATGGGTGAACGAACGGACAATTCTTAAGGCGTTAATTACGGAGTTCACTTTTTCAGTTGTTCCCATTTCTTATCCCTTCCTTATAATGGTCTGTTCACTACTTATAAATAAAGTGTAGCATGTTTGATCTTTTTTTCAATTTATTCCGCTAGGCGGAATTTTTCAAAAGATCTATAAATATTTCTTTGTATACTATAACCAAGCAATAGAAAACGAATAGAAAACAGGAGGAAATAGCGATGTTAAAAAGACCTGAAATTGGTAAAAGTATCAAAACTGGTGAGTTTACAACCAACTACTTAGAAGCAGGAGAAGAACATGATGGTATCCCATTGCTCTTTATTCACGGATCGGGGCCCGGAGTATCTGCCTATGCCAACTGGCGTCTCATCTTACCGCAAGTGGGTAAAGTGACTAGAGCGTTAGCTCCCGATATGGTTGGCTTCGGTTATTCAGATAAGCCGGTAGGCGGCGCAGAAAGCGGCGTCACTTACGGAAGAGAGCTGTGGACCAAACAAATCATCGACTTTATGGATGCGATGAAACTTGAAAAAGTAAACCTAGTTGGGAACTCCTTTGGCGGTGCTTTAGCCATGTCTGTTGCCTTAGAACAGCCTGAGCGTGTAAATAAAATTGTATTGATGGGCTCAATCGGTGTACAAGCTGAGCTTCCTGAAGGCTTAGACATCGCATGGGGTTATCAGCCGTCTTATGAGAACATGAAAGAATTAGTCGAATTGTTTGCTTATGACAAAAATTTTGCGGATAAGGACTTAATTGAATCCCGCTATCAAGCGAGTTTAGAGTCTGGTTTCCAAGAAGCATTTGAAACGATGTTCCCAGCACCTCGCCAAGATGGACTAGATGATTTGTCCTTTTCAGACGATGTCTTGCGCACAATTAAACAGCCGACGCTTATTGTCCATGGCCGCGAAGATAAGATTATTCCAGCAG
>CAZKSU010000230.1:0-2563 GCA_964555455.1 uncultured Carnobacteriaceae bacterium | reverse complement strand
CAACCTTTTTCCCGGCTTCCACATAGTCATCCCACGTTTCAATGCTGTCGATATCGACACCTGCTTCATCCATATATTCTGTATTGTAGTAAGTAACGGTCGCTCCTAAATGGGTTGGCGCTCCGTAATATTGGCCGTCGCTTGCATAAATACTCAATCTTTCTTCAATGAAATTATCTAATTCGGGTTCAATTAAATCATTCAATGATTCCAGTTGGATATCCCCTTGCAAGAAGTTAGAAAAGCGAGCAATTTCAATGTCGGCCAAATCAGGAGCCCCTTCGCCGGATTGAATCGCTAATAGCAAGTTATTATGCATTTGGTCAAAAGGATACGTCTGCGCGTTTAATTGAATTGGGCGGTCAGGGTTTTCTTCGTTCCAGCGATCCGCTGCGTTGGCAAAGAAATCAGCGTGAGTTCCAGCAAAGGTCCAGAAATCTAATTCTGCGGCTCCTTCAATATCATCTCCCGCAACTGTTTCTTCTACCGCTTCTTCGGTTGTTGCTTCCTCTTCTGTCCCATTTGTTTCTTCAGCTACATCTCCGTTACCATTCCCGCAAGCAGCAAGTAATAATAACGCAGCTGCTGAGACAACACCTTTAGTTAATCTTTTTGCTATTGACATAGTCTTCCCCCTTATTTTTATTCCGTTTTTAATCGGATGACATTCCAAGACAGCGGCTTTAACTCTCCCTCAAGTCCATCCTGATTCAGAGTAAAAGCATTGTTTGTCTTTAATTGAATGTTCTCATGATCTTCTTGGTTCGTTTCTTTCACATCATAGCCAGCAAGTTCGGTCACTTCTAAAATTTCAGTAATATTAAACTTATCGAGTTCTACGGTTAAATTCATCGTGTCTTCTGTTGAACGGTTTACGGCAAAAATCACCACTTCATTGCTTTCCTCATTGTGTACAGCCACTGACTCAATATACGGCACCTTATCGAAATCTTTTGATTGGTAGGTATCCGATTCAACTTCCGTCGTTAACACGTGCCCTCTTCCGTAATTAGAAACTTGCATGAAAGGGTAGAAAATAGGTTGTTTCCAGACCTCTCCTCCTTTAACCGTCATAATTGGCGCAATAACATTGACAAGTTGCGCTAGACACGCAATTTTGACACGATCACTGTTTTTCAGCAAGGTGATCAATAATGTGCCCACTAATAACGCATCTTCAAAATTATAAATGTCTTCAAGCAGCGGCGGCGCGATTTGCCAAGGCTTCATCTTAGAATCTGCTTCATCCGAGTGATACCACACATTCCATTCGTCAAAAGAGAGATTGATCGTTTTATCCGACCCTTTTTTAGCTTTCACTGCATCACAAATCGCAACGACATCTTTAATAAATCGGTCCATTTCTAACGACTTGGCTAAATAATTTTCTAAATTATTCTCTTGGTTGCCCCAGTACATGTGCAGTGACAAGTAATCCACATGTTCGTACGCGTGTTCCAAAACGATATATTCCCAGTCGCCAAAGGTTGGCATCCCTGCTCCCGAGCTTCCGCAAAGAACCAGCTCAATGGAATCATCAACTAACTTCATCACTTTTGCAGTCTCTGCCGCCAGTCTTCCGTATTCATCCGCAGTTTTCGCCCCAATCTGCCAGGGCCCATCCATCTCATTACCTAGGCACCAGGTTTTAATATTAAAAGGCTCTTCCGCGCCATTTTCTTTACGCAGATCACTCCAATACGTTCCGCCCGGATGGTTGCTGTATTCCACAAGATTCCTTGCCGCATCCATCCCCCGCGTACCTAAATTCACAGCCATATAGGGTTCAGTTCCTGCTTTTTTTGTCCACTGCATAAATTCATGAAGACCGACCTCATTCGTTTCCACCGTCCGCCAAGCAAGATCTAATCGTTTCGGCCGTTCTTCCTTCGGTCCGATGCCATCTTCCCAATTATAGCCGGAGACAAAGTTGCCTCCTGGGTAACGCACAATCGGAACGTTCAACTCATTGACTAATTCTATGATATCTTCTCTAAATCCATTTTCATCAGCTGTCGGATGGTCGGGTTCATAGATGCCTTCATAGACAGCACGCCCTAAATGCTCAATAAAGGAGCCATACAGCCGAGGGTCTATTTCTGACAATACTTGCCTACGATTAATTTTTAAATTAGCTTTCATCGAAATTCTCACCTGTTCATCATATTTTAGTTCACAAATTAACTAACTGCGTTTAAAAATAAGTGTCTAACTGCTAATGACTTCTTTCTCGTCATAACCAGCGATGTCTAAAGGCCGGCACAAAGGTTCGACTACTGAGATAGGCAAACCATTCCTATTCAAAATCTTCCATTATGGCAGTGAACCTCATGCAAATTCATGATCGGCGAACCAATAAAACTCGTAATAAAGACATTATCCTCTGTCTCGTCATACACTTTATGGATATGATCCAATTTAATTTCAGCCAATAGAAAACCTTCTTTATTTCCTATTAAATTTAGATTTCCTATTAATTTTAGAAACCGCTTACATTAAACTTTAAATTTTTTAGCTCTATAACCTCCTTTCACAAGCGCTCGAACAATTTATGATTTCTACG
>CAZKSU010000229.1:0-2568 GCA_964555455.1 uncultured Carnobacteriaceae bacterium | reverse complement strand
ACCACTCGCCCCTCTTTAATATCTAAACATGGAATGATTTTTCTCATTTTTTCTGCAATCCTTCCCAAAAAGCATCTGTATTCGCGGCTTTCCCAACAATTGCTTCACGAATTCCGTGAGCTTTTAAGCGATTTAGATCTTCTTGATGACGCACGCCGCCGCTTGCCACTACCGTATGTTTGGTCGCTTTCTGTAATTGCGCAGTCCGTTCAATATTCGGACCAGCTTCCATCCCATCTTTGGCGATATCCGTATAAATCACTCCCGCTATATCCAGAGGTTCAATTTCTTTCATATAGTCATCAATCTGGCGCCCGCTGTTCTTCGTCCACCCATCTATATAAATGTCTTCCCCTTTAGCATCAATTCCCACATAAATGCGGCCTGGATATAAATCAACCATTTCTTGCAGCCAATCCACTTCCAAAATCGCCCGTGTTCCTAAGATAAAGTAATCAATGCCTAATTCATCATAAATTTCAATCGTTTCTCTGTTTCTTAAACCGCCCCCAATTTCAAGCGGAATATCGGTGAGCTTCTTTAACTCGCCGACTAAATTGGATTCTTTCGCGGCTTGTTCTTTGGCGCCGATTAAATCCACCACATGGATCCGGGTCACTTGTTCATATTGCGTATAAAACTTTATCGCTTCTTCCGGGGTGCGCGGCATTTGGCTCTTTTGTCCGTAGTCTCCCTGAACCAGACGCACACTTTCCCCTTCAATCAAATCAATGGCTGGAATGATCTTCATTTTTATTCTCCTAACTAATCAGTCCTTTAGAAGATGGGACGCCCCCATCTGTCTGCTGCAAGGCTTGTTTTAAAGCCCGGCCAAAACCTTTAAAGATGGCTTCAATCTCATGGTGAGTATTTCCTGTTTTGAGCAAATCAATATGCAAAGTCATTTTGCTGTTCATCGCCAGCGCAGTAAAAAATTCTTGGACCAGTTCAACATCAAAATTGCCTACGGTCCCTCTCGAAAAGTTTGCCTGCATATTTAGATGCGGACGGCCCGATAAATCCAGCACGACCCGCACCAAGGATTCATCCATCGGCAAATACATCGCGCCATATCGCTGGTAGCTTTCTTTGCTTCTATAGAGGTCGCGGATGGCTTCTCCAAGTAAAATACCGACATCCTCAACGGTATGATGGCCGTCTACTTCCAAGTCCCCATCAGCCAGCACTTCAATATAAAGCTCGGAATGGAAACTGAATAAAGTCAGCATGTGATCAAAAAAACCGATGCCTGTATCCATTTCTGACTCCTGTGCGGGCTTGTCCTCTGATAAAGCTATTTTTATTTTGGTTTCGAACGTCTTTCTCTCTTTATTTATCAAGTGAATTCCTCCAGTCGGAAATAGTTGATTCTAAAGCTGAGTAATCTTCTTTTTGAATGATCGAATAGCGAACCACCTTTTCTAATCCTTTCTCTTCGTAAAAGCGCCCTTGAAAACCACTTTCTTTTAAGAAATTTCCTAAATCAATGGCTTTATCGCCTGCAGTAAACACATAGTTTGTTTGACTAGGCAGAACTTGCATCTGATCCGAAACGGCTGCAAAAGCCCGATCTAGTTGTTGCTTGCTTTCCAGCTGGTAATCGATAAATGCCTGCACTTTTTCATCATTCTCTAAAAAAGCGTTCGCTAAATTCAACGTCAGCGTATTAATGGGATAAGGGTGATTGATTTTTGTCAGATCCTTATACGTGTCGCCTGTGGCACGTATAACCCCTATCCGCAGACCAGCCATGCCATAGATTTTACTCATCGTCCGTAAAATAATGACATGATCCCCTTCTGGCCGAACATAGTCTTGCCCAAACTCTACATATGCTTCATCAATCGTAAAATAGCCGTCGATTTTCTCCATCGCATCTGCAAATAGCTGCAAATCTTCTTCAGAAAACTGCACTCCCGTTGGATTATGCGGGTTTGATAAGATGAATAGTTTCGGTTTGATTGCTTCGATTTTTTGAACAATCTGTTTCGCATTGAAAGAAAAATCAGACTGAGCTTTTACAAAGCTCATCGGGCAGTTCAGCTGTCGCGCATATTCCTGGTACATGAAAAAATCCGGATCAAGAGCTAACACCCCTTCTTGTCCGTAAGTGATCATTAACTTCTGTATCCATTCGTCAGCCCCATTCGCTAATTCAATTTGCTCGACTGGGAAAGAGTGATTGAGCCGAGCGTAGTTTTCTTTAAACCGCGTGATTTCGATTTCAGGATATTGGTTTTCAGCGGTCATCTGGTATGCCTGCTCATAATCTTCTTCAGTGAATGGCGAAACGGGACTAGTATTTCGGTTCATAATAATCATAGATCGTTCTCCTCTTTTCTAATGCGTAAAGAATCATAATGCGCAAATAATTGTTCTGTTTCTGCAATGCGCATCGCAGGATCGGCAATCTCTTGGTAAGTTTCTTTGTCTAAAGCAATGACCGCATGGCTGGTTTGAAAATCATTGGCGTTTAAGCCGTGTGTGAAGCGGGCTGTTCCGGCCGTCGGCAAGACGTGGGAGGGGCCTGCGATATAGTCACCTATTGCTTCCGGGGTATATTTCCCT
>CAZKSU010000228.1:0-2596 GCA_964555455.1 uncultured Carnobacteriaceae bacterium | reverse complement strand
CTATGACTACCCCCCGGAGGTGCGATTCCAATTTTTCCAGCATGAGAAAGAAGCGACGTACGACCTACCGCCCCTTTTAGTGCTTGGACATTTAAATCAATTTGAGTCACTGAGTTATCTGGAATCAATTGATCAGTCTGTGGATAGTTTCCTTCCAGCAGGCGCGAATAAAAATGTGTATCTTCGGTCATAAATAGAATCTGATTAGAAGCTAGAGATACACTCACTTCTTCAATATCATCCGTCAAAATCTTCGAAAGTTCCGTTAAACTGTTCCCAGGAATAACAATCTGGAAAGATAAATCTTCAGGAACATCGACAGGGATGATGCGCTGGCTTAGGCGGTGACTGTCTGTTGCTACTGCTTTTAGTTTGCCATCGCTGATAGAAAAATTCACTCCGGTTAAAATTGGTCGGCTTTCATGTTTAGAAACTGCAATAACAGTTTGTTCAATTACTTTTTTTAATAATTCAACAGGCAAAGTGAAAGCATCGCTTGTATCAATTTCGGGTAAGTATGGATAACTGGCTGCATCTAAAGCATTAATTGTAAAAAATGAGTTTGATGATGAGATTGAAGCTTGAAGCTGCGTATTGACTTCAAATGTAAATTGGTCATCTGGCAGTTTATTAATAATATCAGCGAAGAAACGAGCAGGCTGCAAAACAATACTTCCTGTTTCTTCAATTTGCAAATTGGCTTCTTCATCGTGTGCAAATAGCTTCGCTTCAATCGAGATATCAGAGTTGCTTCCGGTAATCTTTAAATCATTTCTAGTCACTTCTAATTTTAGACCTGTCAAAATAGGAATGGTTGTCTTTGTAGAAATGGCCAATTGAACATCTCTTAATTTTTTAAGTAACTCTAAACGGTTTACGGTAAATTTCATTGGATCTGCTCCCCTTTTTCAAGCGTATTTTCAAATTAAGTATAGCATAATTTTATTCGTTTAAATGGTTAAATTATTGGCCCTTGTATATATATTATATTTATAAGTAATTATAGTAATAGTAGTAGGGCCTGTGAATACTGTGGACAAGTCAATAAGAACTGGCAGCACAAGTTTTCCACTTGTGCATAACTTGTGGATAAGAATGTGTGTAACTTAAAGGTTATGCACATCCATCCTCTACAGATTTTCTTTAATTTCGTTTATGTCTCGTTTCATTTGCGCATCTTCTTCAATAAGTTTCCGGATTTTCTCATGTGCATGCAAGACTGTCGTATGATCCTTGCCTCCGAATTCTGCGCCAATCTTTGGAAAAGAAGTTTCGGTTAATTCGCGAGCAAGGTACATTGCAATCTGACGCGGTGTCACAATAGCTCTAACACGGCGTTTCCCTTTTAATTCACTAACCGTTATGTTGTAGAATTTGGCGACATTTTCTTGGATTTTACTGATTGAAACTTCTTTATTTGATTCTTTAATCATACTCTTTAGTGCATCGGCAGCTAAACTTGTCGTAATTTCTTTATTTTGAATCGTTGCATAAGCTTGGACTCGAACCAGAGCGCCTTCCAGTTCGCGAATATTGGAATCAATTTGGCCAGCAATGTAGCTGAGGGTGTCATTTGGAATTTCTAATCGTTCAGCATCTGCTTTTTTACGTAAAATCGCGATACGTGTTTCTAAATCGGGTGGCGTGATATCAACCGATAAGCCCCATGCAAAACGTGAGACTAAACGTTCTTGCATTTTAGGAATCTCATTGGGTAACCGGTCACTCGTTAAAACGATTTGTTTTCGGTCATCATATAACGCATTAAAGGTATGGAAAAACTCTTCCTGCGTTCCTTCTTTATCCGCGAAAAATTGAATATCGTCCACTAATAATAAATCCACGGTACGATATTTCTCACGGAATTCTTCTTGGGTCCGGTTTTGAATCGAACCTATAAAATCATTTGCAAAGGTTTCACTTGTTACGTATTTGACATTTTTATCTGGATTGATACTGAGATACTGGTGTCCAATCGCATGCATTAAGTGTGTTTTACCTAAACCAACGCCTCCGTAGAAAAATAAAGGGTTATAGATGGTTCCAGGTTCTTCTGAAACAACTAAGGCTGCCGCATGGGCCATCTGATTCCCTTTTCCTATAACAAAGGTGTCAAAGGTATATTTACTGTTTAATTCACTTGATTGGAATAAAACGGGTGCACTCGTAGCTTCTATTGTTTCCGTTTCTTCTTGTTTCTGCTGCTCTTGTTCATCTTTCGTTAAAAAACGCGGAGTGATTTCTTGACCCGCGTACTCATAAACATATTCAACAATTTTTGTCGTTAGATGGTTTTCCCAATATTCCTTGTGTAAAGGTGTGGGAACTTGAATGGTAATCATCTGATTTGAAACGGACAGTACTTGCGCACTATCAATCCACGTATCAAAACTTACCTTTGAAAGATCCTGCTTGAATCTATCCTTTAAATAGACCCAGATACTATTACGATCTTCTAACACGTAGATACTCTCCCTTATAAAGTAATTGTAATATTTTTTATTTTAACACGTATAAAAAGAGTTTTCCACAGAATTGTTAAATTGTGTATAAAAGAATTCAGAGGGTGTGAAAAAGTTATGCACAGGGTGGATAA
>CAZKSU010000227.1:0-2620 GCA_964555455.1 uncultured Carnobacteriaceae bacterium | reverse complement strand
AAAAATTTAATTGCCAATGTTTTAGTATTTGTATAGAAATCAAGAGCTGCCTGGCCCTGCTCACGGGAATGTGAACTGGAATCTTTTAATCCGCCGAATGGTGATTGATACTCGACCCCTGCAGTTTCCTGATTGACCCTGACCATCCCTGCTTCGCTGTCTTCCAAAAATTTATGAGCATACTTCAAACTTTCTGTGAATATCGCAGCGCTTAAACCATAAACAGTATCATTCGCCAATTCAATCGCTTCGTCATAATCTTTGACTTTAAGAACTGAAGCGACAGGCCCAAAAATCTCTTCTTTGACAAGTGCATGATCTGATGGTGCTTCTGTGACGACTGTCGGCGAGATGTAATAACCATCATTCTCACTTGCTATCTCTTTTTCTGCCACAATAGTTGCTTCATTACGTGCAAGTTCAATATAAGAGTTCACTTTATCATATTGTTCTTTGGAGGCTACCGGTCCAAGATATGCATCCTCATCCAAAGCATCCGCCATTTTGATATCTTTCACCCCTTGCTTAAGGCGTTCAATGACTTCATCGTAGATATCTTCGTGGGCAATGATGCGGCTTGTCGCGGTACATTTCTGACCGGATGACTTGAATGCACCGCTTAAAATGATAGGGATCGTCTGATCCAGATTTGCATCTTCCATCACTACAGCAACATTCTTGCCGCCCATTTCCGTTTGGAATTTGATATTCCTTGCTGCACATGTCTCTGCAACATAGCTTCCTGTATTACCTGAACCTGTAAACGAAACACCATTGATATCTGCTTTTTCAAGCAGTGCTTTTCCTACGACGCTTCCTTTTCCGACCACGAGATTCAGAACGCCTGCCGGCAATCCTTCTTTTTCAAACAGTTCCACCATTTTAGTTGCTGTCAAAGATGCATTTTCAGCCGGTTTCCAAATTACCGCATTACCTGTAATCAATGCAGGAGCCAGTTTCCATATTGGAATGGCTACCGGGAAGTTCCACGGTGTAATCAATCCCACGACTCCAAGCGGCACTTGCTGTGAATATTGCAGAACATCTACATCACTTGCAGGAATCACATTCCCATTCGATCTGACGCCTTCACCTGCGTAATATCGGAGTAAATGAATGCCTCTTGTGACTTCACCTTTCATTTCACCAATTTGCTTGCCCATTTCCTTACTTCCGAGTTCAGCTATTTCCTGAAGATTCTTTTCCAAGGCTTTCGCCATGTTATAAAGCACTTCCGCTTTTTGCGGGCCAGGTTTTTTCGCCCATTCCTTCTGAGCCTTTTTCGCAGCTTTTTCAGCTTTAAAGACATCATCTTCAGTAGCCTGGTTAATTACTCCAATTTTTTCACTTAACTTTGATGGGTTGAACACTTCAACCACCGAGTTGTTTGGTGTATGCCATTCTCCGCCTATTAAATTTCTTGTTTCCATTTTAACACTCCTATTTAGTAATGATTTTTTCGTCTTCTACAGATGATTCTGTTTGAGCTGCAATTTGAAATCCCCAGCGTTTCAATAAATTGAACACCCTTTTTCTGTCTTCGGCTCCGAGGGGGGCAACAGGTGCTCTGGTTGGTCCGGCTTTCAGTCCGATCATCTCCATTGCTTCTTTGATGACTACAACATTGTTGCCGGAATTATATTTTTCCCTTAAGTCTTCGAACTCAACAATTTCATGCCATATTTTCATTGCTCCAATATAATCATCATTTTGCAGACTTGTCAGCATCTCAAATGATTTCTCAGGATAGACATTGACCAATCCAGATGTAAAGCCCACGGCGCCTGCCATAAAGTAAAATGGTGCCCATTTTTCAGCCGTGCCACAAATCATAGCGACATTGCTGTTTTCCGGCATCATCTTAACTACCTTTGCAAAGCGCGGTAAATCATTAACAGCATATTTTACACCGACAAAGTTTTCATATTGAGTTAACTCGACTAAAATCTCATCATCCAAATGTGAATCTTTAAAGTAGATGATTACAGGAAGGTCTACACTCTGAATTATTTCTTCAAAGTAATTTTTTGCTCCTGCAGAGGTAATATAAGGATGCACAGGCATATGAATCATTAATGCATCCGCTCCATTTTTCTTCGCCTTAATCCCCATGTCGATTGCTGTTTTAACGGAATAACCGACACCTGCGACCACTAATGCTTCACCATCAACAATTTCAACAGTTCGTTTTGTCTCTTCGTTCGCTTCTTCTATACTTAATGCATAGAACTCACTTGTGTTACCACACGGTACAATAACTTTAAGTCCCTTATCGACTAGGTACTTTATGTTTTCTTCCACACCTTTCCAATCAATCTCCTGATTATCTTTGTTAAAAGGTGTAACAGTAATCCCTGAAATCGTTTCCAATTTTTTATAAAAATTAGTGTCGGACATCTATTTCCTCCCCTTATTTCTATTTGTAATACAAGATTTTTTCCATACCCAAGTATATTTATTTGCATTAGCTTCAATCTTTGTACCATCAATATATGTATGATTTAGGTCAACATTTTCTTTTTCAAAAATCACTTTATTTATATCATTAAAAATATTTTCAATATTTTCGGTTAATTCATCTCTAATAAAATTTCCTATAGTAGCAAATGTTGGAGCATCC
>CAZKSU010000226.1:0-2634 GCA_964555455.1 uncultured Carnobacteriaceae bacterium | reverse complement strand
AAATGGTTTGATTTTGACGAAGAACAGGACCAAAGTAGCCAAATGTATTGCCAGAGAGGTTATACAATTTCTTGTAGTTCAAAATGCTGCGTGTCCAGTCACTTCGGATCGCTTGCATTTCATTGTTGCGTTCAAAAACAATATTTGAAGGCTGGTATTTTTTATCCTCTGAATAAAAAGGCTCAATCATGTTTAAATCAAGCAGTTCGATATTTTGCTGAGTCAATCGTTTGAGGTAGCGGCTGACAAATTCCGTTCGTTTTAATACAATGTTTTCCTCCTGCATAGACTTTCTCCTTCTTCTATTTGTAAAAAAACCCTTTAAGCAAATGCTCAAAGGGAGTGTATCATTGGAATCTTAAACGCTTCGCTCTTTTTATTTTAATTATTTTCTAATCAAAAGTCAATTAATCTATGCTCCTTATCTACCTATAACAACGAATGAAAAAACCGCCACATGCAAGTGGCGGCAAAGAGATTCTTAAAAAACAGATAAGTTATAGATTCTTTCGCGCACTTTACGAAGTTCAGCTAACAACTCTTCATAAGAATCGTTAATGAGCTGCGTGGTTGAGACAGCAGAAATTGTATAAACCAGATTTCCATCTTTAAAGACGGGTATAGCAATGCTTGAATAGCCATTTCCCAATTCATTTTGCTCAAGGGATACATCTTTTTCTACAACCTCTTCCAGCTGTTTTTCTAAAGTTTCCCGATCTAAAATAGTATCTGATCCATATTTTTCCCAACGTGTATTGCTCAAAATATTGTCTCGATGCGATTCACTTAAATGCGCTAATATCAGCTTTCCAGAGGCTGATGCATAGAGTGGAAAGTCTGTTTGCAAATGAATCGTTAATATATAACGCGAATGGCTTGGACTTCTTTCTATTAATGTTGTAATATTGACATTTTCCACTGCGTGAAAGCGGGTAGAGACAGAATATTCATCCGCAATTTTCTGTAAATTTCCTCGAATCAGATCAATAATTTTTTCTGTATAGTCATATTGAGCGATTTCTGCTTTGTCGATAAAGATTGAACCTAAACGATACTTTCTGTCTTCTTTATCAAAAGAAAGATAATTATGATACAACAGCGTTTGAACAAGTCCGCGCGTTGTATTAATATTCAAGTTCACTTTTTCGCTAATGTCATTCAATGTTAATTCTTTATTTGTTTCGTCAAAACAATCAATAATCGCAAAAGCTCGCGATAACGATTGGATTAATCTGTGGTTTTTTCCCAATTTCGATTTTCCTTTTTTATATTCATTCATATTTTTCAATTCTTCTTTACTTATTATAGTGTTGCTTCAATTCAGCCTCCCCTCCTCTGTACTGAGGGATATGCCCGTTTGCAAAGCTTATAAGTTTCCACCCAAGCTTCAGCTAATTTTCCAAATAGTGAGGATTAACCTTGCCATAAGTCGGTAATTCCGCCTAAAGACTGGATACCAAGATATAAAGTAGCTAATACAGCGACCACACCTAAAACGGTCATCCACGTTGGATGTCTGTAATCCTCGCCGACAATATTTTTACGGTAAGCGCCAATCAGAACCACTCCTAGTGATAGAGGTAAAATTAGACCGTTCAAAGAACCCGCTAAAATAAGTAGCATGACCGGCTGACCAATGAAAGCATAGACGATCGTTGAGAATACAATAAAAGCAACAATAACTAAGTTGTTATATTTTTCAATCACTGGATGGAACGTCTTCAAAAAGGATGCACTCGTATAAGCAGCTCCAATCACCGAAGAAATACCGGCTGAAAACAAGATAATCCCAAAGATAATCTCACCAGGGCGTCCTAATGCTATTTCAAATGCAGATGCCGCTGGGTTACTTGGATCTAATGACGCACCTGTTGTTACCACACCTAGAAATACTAGGAAGAGGAACAATCGCATAATTCCTGATCCGATAATTGCCCCTGTTGCTGAATACGTCGCATTGTTTAGATGTTTTTTCCCGACAATGCCATTGTCAATTAAGCGATGGCCCCCAGAGAATGAGATATAGCCTCCAACCGTTCCTCCAACTAAAGTAATCGTTGGTAAAATTAAACTTTCAAGGTTATTTGGTACGAATGTTCTTTGTAAAGCTAATCCTACCGGCGGCTGTGTAACGATTGCGACATAAAGAGATAAAACAAGCATCACTATTCCAAGAATTTGAATAAATCGGTCGACAATCGATTGGCCATTTTTCGACAGGAAAATGACTACGGCAATTAACCCCGTAATAATCGCTCCCCATGTATAATCCAAACCAAAAATCGAGTTTAAACCAAGGCCTGCTCCTCCAACGTTTCCGATATTAAAAGCCAGGCCGCCCAGAACGATAAAGAAGCTGACTAAGTAACCTAATCCAGGCAAAACTTTATTGGATAGATCTTGTGCATACATTCCAGAAATGGAAAGGATTCGCCAAATATTTACCTGCGCAGCAAATGCAATAACTAATGATAACATAATTGAAAAAGCAAAGTCAGCGCCTAATTCTTCTGTGAAGTTAGCGGTCTGTGTTAGGAATCCTGGTCCTAAAGCTGAGGTCACCATTAAGAAAATACTTGTCAATAAATTATTCCTGAGCGTCTTTTTTTCTTCTGCTGTTTGCAAATCTACATT
>CAZKSU010000225.1:0-2649 GCA_964555455.1 uncultured Carnobacteriaceae bacterium | reverse complement strand
GAATGGACGACGTTATTTACGAAGAATTCAAAGGAACAGGAAATATGGAAATTCATTTATCGCGTGCTTTGGCCAACCGTCGAGTATTCCCGGCGATTGATATCGTGAAATCCAGTACCCGTAAAGATGAGCTCTTGCATTCAAAAGATGAATTTGAAGCAGCTTTCCGTCTGCGCCGAAGCATGCCGAATGACTCTCTAGAATTTACCGAGAAATTTATCAGTACACTTGGAAAAACCAAAAACAATGACGAGTTCATCAAAGAAGTTTTGAGCCGGATTCAGTAAGGTTTTTTTCGAAAACCATTGCAATCCTATAAAATACATGCTATTATATTGGGTGTTGCAAGAAAGAATTGAAATTATTTTTAAGTATGAACAGAATAAACTATGGAGCGCAGAGCTCTATGGCATGAGGAGTGAAAAGAATGAAAAGCGGAATTCATCCAGAATACAACAAAGTAGTATTTAGAGATACAACGACAGGTTATGAATTTTTATCCGGATCAACTCAAACTGCTGACGAAACAGTTGAGTGGGAAGATGGAAACACATATCCATTAATCCGTGTTGAGATTTCATCAGATTCACATCCATTCTACACAGGCAAACAAAAATTTGCTCAAGCAGATGGACGAATCGATCGTTTCAACAAAAAATTCGGTTTTACAGACGAATCTTCAGACGAAGAATAATATTTATGCGATTAAAACGGCTTACTATCCTTTGGGTAGTAAGCTTTTTTTGTTGGCTCTCATGATGACGTGACAGTCTCTCTGTCTGTTTGCCTCTCGCTTTCTAAATGAAATAGAAGGTATGATTTCAAGAGACGCTAAAGTCCAGCGGTTGTGAACATCAAAAACACATCAAAAACGGGCGAGCACAGGTTGTCAAATTAAACAGTAAATCGATTTTTTCCTTTGTCAGCTGCGTTATTGAGCTATGTATCTTAATCCCTTGACTGGCGGGGGCAGAAGTTAAGAACAGACCATAAAATAGCAGCTACCGGTTGTGAAAATGAAAGATGCATCAATGTTTACCTCATTTAATAAAAGAAAAGCCCGATCTCCATATCAATGGAAAGAGGGCTCTCACTGTTGTAAGTATTAATTTAACGATTCGTAGTATTCTTGAGCAACTTCTTGGTATTCGCGCCCGTCGATATCCACGGCAGCATTTAAAGCAATCACTTGATCCGTTGTTAACTCTGCATTGATCGCATTTAAAATGCCTTCAATATCCGCATTGGCTTCTAAGGTCTCCTGGTCAATAACCGGGACTAAATTATAAGGGGGCCAGAAGTTTTTATCATCTTCTAAGACTAAAAACTCCTCCTCATTGACTAATTGTCCATCCGTGGTGTAGGCAGGTGTTGCATCCGCCTCATCGTTGCGCAGAATCTGATACTTCAGACTGTTGTCGTAAACCGTTGAGTCTGCAAAATCAAATTCACCGTACACTTCTGCAAGGCCGACTAAGCCGTCTTCACGCAAATCAAATTCTCCTTGGGAAGCAAAACGAATCTGAGCCGCATGGGCCTGAAAATCGCTAATCGTCGCTATCCCTAATTCCTCAGCTACATCTGTTCGAATAGCAATACCTTGCGCATTATTTGCGGGGGCATAATCCAGTGTCGTCAGGCCAATCGCCTCATATTCACCGCGGATTGTTTCGGCCACGGCATCTGGATCGGTTTCTAAAGGCAAGTTAAAAATCGTCATAAGCGCTGTCCCAGTATATTCTGGATACAAGTCAATTTCACCGGATTCCAGAGATTGGGGAATGACAGAACTTGCGATGTTTTGAACGCGTTCCACCTCATACCCATTATCTTCCAAGGCTAAAGCATAAATTTCACTGACAATGAGACTTTCCGTAAAATCCTTTGAACCTACCTGGATAGTGTCACCATCGCTTCCGCAAGCCACCAAGAAACTACCGACTAGAATCACCAGAATTTGTAATATCCGTTTTTTCATTTATTTACCTCTTTTCTATGCCTTAAGTATAGAAACATTCTAAGGGAAATCAAAGCTGGAGCCTAAAAAAATATCTTTTAAAAGGAAAAACGGTGTAACTTTGTAAAATTCACTATATACTTAAGGAGACAGAATTTCATAAGGAGGAGACGGGTTGTTTCAAGAAATAACGGACTATTTCGCTGCGAATAGCGAACAGTATCTGCAATATGTAGGGGAGCACCTTAGCTTGAGTTTGGCAGCTTTGACGATTGCGCTCATGATCGGTATCCCGCTTGGCTATGTGAGCTATAAAAACACAAAATTAGCCGAAATCTTCACATCCACATCACAGTTTTTAAGAATTATACCAAGTTTGGCGGTCTTATTTATTCTCATCCCGATCATTGGGACGGGGGTTCTGCCGGCTTTAATCGCCCTTGTTTTCTTAGCCGTGCCGCCTGTCATCATGAACACCATACTTGGTTTAAATGAAATTCCAGAAGTGATTAAGGAAGTAGCCTTAAGTATGGGGATGAACAGCAAAGAACTGATGGTTCGGATTGAATACCCTCTAGCGCTGCCTTATATTTTGAATGGAATCAAGCTGGCTTTAGTTGAGATCATCGCTAGTGCTACTTTGGCGACCTATATCGGTGCTGGAGGCTTAGGTACACTAATTTTTACAGGAC
>CAZKSU010000224.1:0-2654 GCA_964555455.1 uncultured Carnobacteriaceae bacterium | reverse complement strand
TTAGCAAGGAGGTAGGATAGTGCCAGAAAGACTCAGATTGACTAAGAATGCACAATTTTACAGAGTCAATGAGCCTGTAGAAGATGATCTAGTTAAAACGATCCTGGACACGGCCTCTGACAATATGAATCCCGATAGTGGATTTGTAATTGATGAATTCAGGCAGGAACGGAATTTGGACGAACAAAGTTTAAGTTATGTCTATTCAGCTAGGGTATTTCCTTCTAGTCGGCCAGTTTATTTCTTAGACGATGATTTCGAAGACAAAATTTATGCATTTATATTGATCATTGAGATTGGCGACTACCTTGCTGTTCTGAAGAAGAGCTGCGCCAACATATTTGACCTGATGGACGAAAAATTTACGCTTGTCGGCAGCAAGGAATTTTCATCATCATTCTCTGATGATGATGTAGAATTTCAGAGGTTGGCGCTTAGAAATATGACGGTTTCAGATCGCGCAATGAGATCTAGATCGTATGAGGCGGCCGACTTAAAAGGATTGCTTTCTACTCATTCAGCAGGAAGATCAATTCCCTACTACTTTAAGCTCCGACAAGGAGCCAAAACCAGATCTATATCAGGAACTGGTCGGGTTGTTGAATCATCTAGCAGAGAAACAATCGATAATGTTGCTGTATGGGTTCACGAGCAAATCAATCTAATAGAATCCCCTAGCAATACAAATTTTCTAGATGCTTTCGCAAGTAAAGTGGAGCTAAGCGAAGTCTTAACGATTTGTTCGCCTAATGCCATTCTTATAGAGAGTCATTCTTTGTTTGATCGCCTTAAGAAGGATGGCGTTTCAGTAAAATATAAAACAAAGAAAGGAAAAGTCATCAGCGTTTCCAATCGTGTCTACAAAAATCTAGAGTCTGCGCTGGAGAAAGTATACGAAATAGATTCAGATTTAAATATCATAGGTATTAATGACGGCTCTCGGGTTAGAGCCAACAAGAAAAGCCTAACATTATATTCAAAATACCTTGCAAAGTTCCGTGTGTCCGAAAACGGGAAGTTAATAACTCTTCAAAAATATATTGTTAAGCACGGGTTTTATAGTATCACTTTTAACGACCCAAAATACATGTACTTTATGGGGTCGTGTTTCGAGGATTCTTCAGGGGTTTCAGAAATCGACAACATTCTCGAGATACTTCAACCAATAGAAGCAATTCCTGCGGTCAACTCGGAAAAAGGTAGCTTTACAGAAGAAAGCGAAAATTTTACAGAAGACTCAATGTTTGATGTTATTGAGAAAATCCATGCGGAAGATGATTATATATTCTGTGATGACCTAGGTGATGAGTGGGCTGATCATATAACCTTCAATAAAGAGAATTCGAACATATGCTTTATTCACTCAAAACACGGCGATCCCAGTACATCAGCCAGCAACTTACACGATGTTGTGGGTCAAGGAATTAAGAACCTTGGAAACATGTATTTTGATGCGAATGCTATGTTGTCGAAATTAGACAAAACCTTTAAAAATCACTATAAGTCTGGGAAAGGTATACAGACAAAAATACCCAGGATACGAAAGGGAAATATCGATGATTTCGATTGGTATCTGGGCAATTTGCTTAAGGATTACAAGCTCAATCGCAGCTGCATCCTATGCTGTTCATTCCTTTCGGAATCAGACATTACAAGCGAGTTTAATAAAATAAAAAAAGGAAAGCCTGTGAGAGGTAATATTGTCCAGCTACTATGGATTATTTCTTCTTTCGCGCATGCGGTCAAAGATATGAATGCGAGACCAATAATATATTGTGCCGAGTAATATTGCTAACAATGCCATGCACGCGACAAGCGCGTGATGGCGGCGTTAGCATTCAGTCCAGTCAGAAGGAATTTACTTTAAATGACAGATAAATCAACGAATGGAGCTATTAAGCTCATTGACGAGCTTCGTACCGACGCGAAACTAGGAAAAAGTAAGCACTTCAATGCCAGCAGAAGAAAAATCGGTTTGCATAATTGGGTTGGCATCCCCGTTATTTTGATTAACGTATTTATTGGTACGGTAATAGTTGCCCTGCTATCGGACGGGAATGGTAATAAAAATTTAGCAATTGTTTCTACTATCCTTGCCTTCACCGCAGCATCACTAAGTGCGATGCAAACATTTTTCAATTTTCATAAAGCCGCAGAAGGCCACAGCTCTGTTGGGAATAGGTATTTAAAAATATCGAGGAACTGTAAAAAACTGCTAAGAAAGCATCAAGATATTCCATTCTCTCCTGTGGAGCTATGGCATGAGGCTGAAACAATCCAAAACGAATATCTCGAAATAAATATTGAAGCTGAGGCTTTCCCTACCAGCGACAAAGACCTAAAAAGTGCGCGTGGAGCCCAAGAAGTTACGCCGTTCGTGCTAAATGGCGATGAATTAAAAAAGTAAAATGCTAACAAGCGCGTCAATCAGGACGCTCGCAAGCTCGCGCCTATTACGCGGGCGTTATTTCCGTGGTGGGCCTTGGGTTTTAAAAGTCTGGTGTTGAATCCGGGTATTGCGTTTTTGTTCCTCGTGCCTCAATGAGCGAATGCAACAACGAACAACACTCGCCTTCGTATTGAGAGTTGTCATTAAGAGAAAATGCTGAGAATATCAGCATCAGTAATATTAACCGGTGCCATCGTTGGCGGTT
>CAZKSU010000223.1:0-2654 GCA_964555455.1 uncultured Carnobacteriaceae bacterium | reverse complement strand
TTCTTCGCCCTCAATGTATACTGGGATCGTCATAACAACTTTCTCACCAGCAGTAAAGGCTTGTAAGTCCACATGGTATAACTTATTAACCAAAGCAAATGAAGCAGAGTCTTTAACGAATACACTGTATTCTTCTCCATCTACGTCAATTTGAAATACCCCGTTTGTTCCTACTTCACGAATTGCATCCTCAAACTCTTTTAAATCTAATAAAACAGGCATTGATTCTACTGAACTACCATATACTACAGCAGGCAGTTTACCAGCAGCGCGTGCTTTTTTAGAAGCAGACGTTCCTGTCTGTGCGCGTTTTTCCGCAACAATTTTCATCTATTTCACCTTCCACTCAATAATAAAAAATCTCATTCAGTTCCATGTCATCATGTCTGAATAAACCAAAAAGTAGTATACCAAATATCGTCTTGTAATGCAAAGTATCTTGACAATATTTTCAAATTTACTCTAAAAAGTCTTTTAATTGTTTTGAACGGCTCGGATGGCGGAGCTTTCTCAAAGCTTTTGCTTCAATTTGACGAATACGTTCACGCGTCACTCCAAATACTTTCCCGACATCTTCTAGCGTGCGATTACGTCCGTCATCTAAACCGAATCGTAAGCGCAAGACATTCTCCTCACGGTCTGTCAATGTTTCCAGGACATCTTCCAGCTCGCCCTTCAACATCTCATAAGACGCATTATCCTCAGGGTCTAATGCCTCACCATCTTCAATAAAGTCACCTAAGTGAGAGTCGTTTTCTTCTCCAATCGGTGTTTCTAAAGAGACAGGGTCTTGAGAGATATTAATAATGTTACGGACTTTTTCAGTCGGCAAGTCCATTTCAGCACCGATCTCTTCAGGCGTTGGTTCACGGCCTAAATCCTGAAGGAGTGAACGCTGAACACGCACAAGCTTATTAATCGTCTCCACCATGTGAACTGGAATACGGATAGTACGCGCTTGGTCTGCAATGGCTCGGGTGATCGCTTGACGGATCCACCACGTGGCATAAGTAGAGAATTTAAATCCTTTTTTGTAATCAAATTTCGTTACAGCTTTCATTAGCCCCATATTTCCTTCTTGAATTAAATCCAAGAAACTCATGCCTCGACCCACGTAACGTTTTGCAATCGATACAACAAGCCGCAAGTTGGCACTGGCTAATTCATCTTTTGCGCTTTGGTCGCCTTCTTCAATACGTTTGGCTAATTCCACTTCTTCATCTGCTGAGAGTAAATCGACACGACCAATTTCTTTTAGATACATACGTACAGGGTCATTAATTTTGACTCCTGGTGGTGCAACTAATTGTTCATCTCGGGCTTCTTCAACGACTACTTCTTCTTCCTCTACTTGTTTCGTTAGAGGATCCCCATCTTCATCCACGACACCAATACCTTCGTCTTCAAGCTTCTGAATTAATTCATCCATGGCTTTATCATCAAGCTGGTAAGGTTTTGCGAGTTTATCACTTAATTCGACGTAGGAAATGTTTTCTTTTCCTAAGAATTTAATTTCATCGATAAGTTCTTTGCGCGCCGTTGTATATTTCTTTTTTGTTTCTGGAGTTTCTGCCATAAATTACTGCCTCCCATAGTTTTAATCCCATTTATATCAAATGATTTGTTACTTATTTTTTAACTTTTTATTTAAATCAATGATTTCAAAGACCAATGATTTTTGTTTATTTGTGTCACCCGTCCGTTGAGCTTCTTTTAATTCTTCCGTTTTTTCGAGAATTAAATTCTGAACAGGTGAGACGTTTTTTATTACATGAACATAATCGGTAATCTCTGTATCCACCAAATCACCTAAATCCATTAAAAGAATTTCAGCGACTCTCTTTTTCAATGCATCTTCCTGCAGATAATCTAAGAATCCTTCGGTGTCCGTTCTCTCAAAATCCTCTTCTCGATAAGAATCGAACAATACGTAGATTAACTGATACTCTTCATTTGCAAATTCGAAATTGGAGTCGGACTTATCTAGCATAAACCAAGCTTCTTCATAATAAAACAGCCGATTCAGCAGCATCCGTTCTGCCCGTTCCACTAAAGTCACTGGCGTTTCATTCCGATGCGAAACTTCTAAAGTCGGCACTTCATTGCGCCGTGACTGTTCTTGTTGTTTTAACTCTGTTAACTGGCGGGCTTGTGTTTCGCTCATGACCGTTTCAAATTGTGCTTTAAGTGTTTCTAAGCCAATTTCGAATTCCTCGGATAACTGGTTAAGGTATATTTCCCGCTCAACAAGCGAGTCGACCTTGGTTAATTCAATCAGTATGTTATCGATATATTCGATTTGTTCTGCTTCGTTATTTAAATTCTTGCCTCGCCGGTAATAATTCATTAAAAACCGAATATAGGTGTCTCGGCCATGTGTAAGGAACTCTTTAAATTTATCGGGCCCATACTTTTGGATATAGTCATCTGGGTCCATGCCGCTTGGAAAAGTCACAATTTCAAGCTCAAAATGCGTTTTTTCCGTGATGTAATGGGCTGCTCGATAGATAGCCTCTGATCCGGCATCATCCCCGTCAAACGCTAAGACAATTTGATCTGTGAAACGATCTAATCGTTTCATTTGTTCTTCTGTCAGACTGGTTCCCATGGTCGCAATGCCATTTTTGACACCCGATTGCCAAGCAGAGATGACA
>CAZKSU010000222.1:0-2697 GCA_964555455.1 uncultured Carnobacteriaceae bacterium | reverse complement strand
AAAATGTTGCACAGTATATTGATCACACAATACTAAATGCAGATGCTACAAAAGAGGATATCGAGAAAATTTGTGAAGAAGCAAAAGAGTATAATTTTAAAACAGTTTGTATTCAACCCGTATGGGTGCCTTTCGCTAAGAAACTGCTAGAAGGTACAGAAGTAGGGATTACGACAGTAATCGGCTTCCCTTTAGGAGCCAATGCGACTGAAATCAAAGTGGCAGAAGCAGAATTAGCTGTTGAACAAGGGGCTGCGGATGTTGATATGGTCATTAATATTGGCGCCTTAAAGAGTGAGGACTATGATACTGTGCTAGAAGATATTCAGGCAGTTGTAGAGGCAGTTGACGGGAGAGCTCTTGTAAAAGTGATTATTGAAACAGCTCTTTTATCAAAAACAGAAAAAGTGCGGGCATCTGAATTAGCGAAAAAAGCAGGTGCGGATTTTGTCAAAACATCAACTGGTTTTTCAACAGGCGGAGCGACATTAGAAGACGTCAAACTCATGCGCGCAGCCGTTGGTCCAGAAATGGGAGTCAAAGCTTCTGGCGGTGTCCGCTCATATGAAGATGCGGTAGCTATGGTGGAAGCTGGTGCGACAAGAATTGGCGCTTCAAGCGGAATCGCTATAGTAGAGGGCGAAAAAGAAGCGAAATAATGGTGAACGGTTTTAGCAAGTTATAAGAAAGATTTGAAAGTCCATCCATCAACCATTATAATAAATAGAATAACCAGCACTGGATAGTGCTGGTTATTTGTAAATCACTGAATGAAAAGTATAAGAAAGATAGAGAAGGTGTCTGAAATGGCAAAAAGAACAAATTACACAGCTCAAGAGGTCATTGCATTATGCCTGACATATATGAACAGTGAGCATGTCACGTTTGTAAATAAAGCATTTGAATATGCGAAAAATGCTCATGATGGGCAAATGCGTAAATCCGGTGAAGAATACATTATCCATCCTATCCAAGTGGCGGGTATTCTTGCTGAAATCAATATGGATCCTGTTACTGTAGCTGCGGGCTTTTTGCATGATGTCGTCGAAGATACAGACTACACATATGAAGACATTAAAAGAGAGTTTACAGAAGAAGTAGCAGATTTGGTGGAGGGCGTTTCTAAATTAGGGAAATTCAAATTCACCTCAAAACGAGAACATCAAGCGGAAAACCACCGGAAAATGCTGCTCGCTATGGCACAAGATGTGCGTGTAGTATTAGTGAAATTAGCGGACAGATTGCATAATATGCGCACATTAAAATTCCATCGCGCAGAAAAACAAAAAGAAATCGCAAATGAAACCCTTGAAATTTACGCGCCGCTTGCTGATCGTTTAGGGATGAGCCGAATTAAGTGGGAACTTGAAGACTTGGCGCTGCGTTATACAAATCCGCAGCAATTTTATCGAATCGTACATCTGATGGATTCTCGCCGAGAAGATCGAGAGCAATATATTGCGGATTCTATTGCCGCTATTAATGAAGCGATTGATGAGTTGGAAATTGATGCAGAAATCACTGGGCGTCCAAAACATATTTATTCCATCTACAAAAAGATGAAGACACAAAGAAAACAATTTGATGAAATTTACGATTTACTAGCGATTCGAGTGTTGGTTGATTCAATTAAAGATTGCTACGCTGTTTTAGGGGCGATTCATACGCAATGGAAGCCTATGCCGGGCCGCTTCAAAGATTATATTGCCATGCCTAAAGCGAATATGTACCAATCTCTGCACACCACTGTTCTAGGACCGAAAGCAACTCCGCTAGAAGTGCAGATTCGCACCCATCAGATGCATGAGATTGCTGAATACGGGGTCGCTGCGCACTGGGCCTATAAAGAAGGCGTTACAACTAAAATTCAAAACGATGAAATAGGAGAACAACTTTCATGGTTTAGGGATATTATCGAATTACAAAGCGAATCCGATGATGCCTCGGAATTCATGGATGCAATCAAGCAAGATATCTTTACCGATAACGTCTACGTGTTCACGCCCAATGGTGATGTTATGGAATTGCCGGACGGTGCTAGTACGTTAGACTTTGCCTATCATGTGCATTCAGAAGTGGGGGATCGCTCAACAGGAGCAAAAGTGAACGGAAAAATCGTTCCCTTAAATTACAAACTAAAAACAGGCGATATTGTTGAAATTATTACATCTTCTTCCTCAGCCGGCCCGAGCCGCGATTGGTTAAATTTTGTGAATACTTCTAAAGCTAAAAATAAAATCCGTCGTTATTTCAAAGTTCAAGAGCTCGATGAAGCGATTAAAAATGGAGAAAAGATTGTCGAAGAATTGATTGAAGAGCAAGAATTCGAGCCTTCAGAATTTATGACAGAGTCAAAAATGAATCAACTGGCGAATGAATTTAACTTTAAAGACAGCGAACGGTTGTATGCAGCAATAGGCTTTAATGAAGTCAAAGCTTTGACGGTCGTCAATAAACTAACCGAAGAAGCACGCAAAAAACGCAAACAGGAGACCGCTACTTTTTCAAATACACTGGCACAGACAGCCGAAAAGAAACCTGAGAAGGAAAAAGTGACGATTCATCATGAAGATGGCGTAATCGTTGAAGATACTGAAAACTTATTGCTGCGTTTAAGCAAATGCTGCAACCCGGTTCCGGGTGATGATATTGTAGGCTACATTACACGCGGCCGCGGAATTTCTGTTCATCGCCGGG